>NZ_JBHURE010000025.1:0-69513 GCF_042674095.1 Lysinibacillus sp. NPDC056959
ATGTTAAACTTATATTAATAAAAGTAAATGGAGGGTATAGGCGTGGATATTAACAATATTCCAAACTGGATTTTAGTCTTGGAAAATGAGGATTTAGAGTTTGTTAAAAACTTAGTACTACATTCAGGTTCTTTAAAAGAGATTGCAAAGGTTTATGAGGTATCGTATCCAACGGTAAGACTTAAACTTGATAGATTAATCAATAAAATAAAAATGAATGATGCCGTAGAAAACGAGGAATTTATTAAATTTATCAAGAGCCTGTCGATTGATGATCGCATAAGTGTAGCAGATGCAAAATTAATTATTGAAAAATATAAACAAGAAAGAGATGAGAAATAATGTTATTTGGTATTTATGGGGTTTTTATTATTGCTGGTATTTTAGCTGTTCAATTCTTCTTTTCAACTAGGAACAATATCTATTGGGGAGCAATTTTACCAGTTGCATATATTGTGTTTTTGACATGGCTGTTTGTAACGAATCATATTGAAAGTAATATGGGCTTTATCCTCTATCTATTATTAGGGATACTTTTCCTATGTGCAGAATGGAATGGAGGTAGAAAGTATCTTCACGAGAAAAGAAAAAAGGAACTGGATAAAATGAAAACTCACGACATGAAATAGAGAAAATGGGAAGTTGTTAATTATTCGCATAAGTCGTACTAATATTTAATAGGTAGAGTCAAAATGAAATATCTTAATTTTTGGCAAAAAGAGTTTTTGTAAAGTCTTAATATCTTAGTTTATTTCACTAACAGGGAGCTTTAGTTAAATTTTGATTCACGAAATATCAAAACAAACTTTTGGAAAACAGCATATTTTTTTGGTTCGTTGCAGCCACATGTGCTAAACTAGTTGCGAAACAACTCCCAAAAGTTACAGTAAAATTTACTTCACATGCAGTTAGTAGAGCAAACGAACGAATGATTACTTCAAAGACAGTCGCTAAAACCATTGTGAATGGTAGAAAATATATGGACAAATACACATGTGCTAGAGCGGTATATGATAAAGAAAAAATATAAATGTTGTTTTTGTTGGAAATTCAAAAGAAGTAGCAACTATTTACAAACCTGATGCTGGAGAAATTGCTTCAAAATTTGTCGGTAGTAATTGGAAGTGGTAATTATGGCAAGAATAAACGATAGGTCATTTAGTGCATCGAAAACAAGTTTAGAGATAGAAATATTTGAAGGTGATTCAGTTTCTAGTGGTATATTTATTAAATTCTTTTGCGGTGACAATCAATTAGATTTTAAATTTGCGGCTTTGCGAAGCGACCTTATAATGTTACATACATTAATCCTGAATAATTGGGACGAATTACTGGAAGCTGAAGTATGGGACTCGACTGAACCTTCATTTTCGTTTTCTATTTTAGCAAACAAAAGCGAGTTAATTGATGAACGAATATATCAATTCCAATTCTGGATTGATGCTGGTGAGTATACATCACGCAGATCTACTCGTTCAGGTATTGGTATTACAATTTATCAAGATAGAGAAACTATTGAAGATTTTGCATTGCAGATACAAAAAGAGTTGAATTAGATTTTTTAAAGCCCAGGTACTCAATTAATTTTGAGCCTGGGCATTTTTTGTCGCTAAACATTATTTTAAAAAATCAGGATTGTGTTTTCTAATTTGTTCTATCTTTTCTCTCATTATAGCTACATCCTCGTCCCATCGCTGTTGTGCAAGTTCTTTATAGTTAATACCGACATTTTCATATAGATCAACAGTTGGGGAGTAAATTACATAATGGAGTTGACCTATAATTTTTATATCACTTTTTTTGAAAACTGACATGTTACCTGACCTTTTATGGTCAGGTAATGCCCTTAAAGAAATTGATGATTATTGGCTTATTGATCTGATAGAATCTAAAATCTTTTCCAATAGCAAAACACTACCGTACAAACAATGTACAAAATGTTACTAGAACAAGTTAAAAAAGAGAGATCGAAAACTCACTATTAATAAGTGTTTATATTTAGGTCACTCAATTTGAGTGACTTTTTATTTACTATTAAAACGTACACCTGTCCGCATGTTATTGTATTTTAAAGAAAAAATACTCCCCCAGGAGCTCCCTAAAAAATCCCCCGAAAAAAACGCGGATTTTCGATTGTCTGATTATATGCAAAAACCTCGCAAACACTTGAATAAACAAGGTTGCGAGGTTTAAGAATCGTAAGTAATCTAACGTTAAAAAATTAACGAGAGTAGTACTCTCTCGACCTTAGAGGTGTAGGCGTATCAACGCTTTGCTCGTATATTCAATTTACTAAACCCTAGAATCAACCCTAGAAACCTCTAAACTGTTACTAAATACGGCTACAGATTCTTGTTCTAATTCCTTTAAAACATGACCATAAATTTCATAGATCATGGTCGGTGTATTTCCTAAACGTTCGGCAATAACCTTTACATTTTGACCGCTATTCAAAAGGATAGTAGCGTGTGTGTGGCGTAAACCATGTAGCGTACATTTGGGTATGACTTTTTCTTTCCCATCCTCTTCAACAACCGTCACTAATCCAGCAGCCTCAAGTACACGTCTAAGCATATATAGCAAAGCACTATCTGTAATCGGTTCGGCAGTTTGGTATGAAATGAATACGAATGAACTTTCAGAGAAACGTATGCCAAAAGCGAGCATAATCTGCTTACACCAGGTTTGGTACTTTTTCAATTGGGTCATAACAAGCTCGTCCACTAAAATAGTGCGGTAGCTGTTTTTCGTTTTTGGTGGTCGCGCTCCTTTATTGTCGCGAGTACGTTCAACTGTAATCGTATTATTCTTGAAGTCAATGTTTTTCCATTGTAGACCGCTTGCCTCGCCTCGGCGCATACCTGAATTATGGTAGTGGCCGTATCTACAAATTGGCTTGTCACGTTGAAGATTATGCTAGTTATCTGGTAGAGCTTTATGAAAAACGAATTCAGCGCATGGATAAAGTAAAAAAGCGTGTTGAAGTATTGGAAGAAGCAGTTTCCCTTCTCTTTGATGATGAGCGAGCGCAGTATGAGGCTTGGAATGCAAATCTTGTTGATTTATACCCCGATGTATTAAACGCGCTAAGAGAGTGCTTGTATTACGTTATAGAGCGTGAGCAAATAAAAGAAGATGCTCGTGAAATGTCGCTGACTGAATGGGATGCGTTGATAGATGCAATGGAAGACGATGAGCTACTTTCGGATTACTGGGATCGTGATGGTTCATTTGACGAGGAAATTAAGAAGCGGCGAGAAAAAGAAAAACAGTATGGCCGTGTTGATTTATCTGAACGAGCGTTACAGAACTATGCTGAAAAGTTTAAGATAAATAACCGCTTCCGTAAGACAATGGCGTGTTCCTAGTACTGTAGGTACTACGTATGTTCTGCAAGTAACTACATAGAAAGGAGTATCATACATGTTTTGTGTCATTCAGAAAATACAAAAGAAGAAGCCAGATGAATACGGAGCAGCGAAGGAATTGTTAGTTGATACGGTTGTTTATACGGTCGATGGGGAAGAAATAATGGAATATACTTACCGTTACAGTGAGAATCGCTTTGAACGACATATACTGGATACCTACAAGATTAGTATTCATCATTCGTATAGAGAAAATGGTAAGGTTAAAAAGAAACAATGGGCAATCTGTACAATGAGTTATTATGATATTGTTGAATATTGCTTTGATGATAAGGTTGTAAAGTCTGTACTTGATGCAAAGATAGCGGAAATGGGCATTAAAAGAGGTCAGTTTTATACAATGGTTTATGATAAGTTAAATCCGTTGGAAGATGTAATAAAAGCCGAGTTTGAGCAAACAAAGGAATATAAAACCTATAAAGAACACCAGGCTATTTTAACAACACATAGGAATGCCAAGAGAGAATTTGAAAAACTATATGGTAAAGACACCTACAACCGTATTTATGATGTGTACGGCATAGTTAGAAATAAGGAATACCTAGAACGGTTGATAGCCGCTAAAGGTACGGCAGAAGAAGCGCAAAAGGCGCAAGAAGAATATAAAAGACGTAGCGAGCAAGAACAGTGGAAACGATTCGAGGAACACTTTGGAAAAGGCGGCGGTAGTTACTCGTCAACTTCAAATAGTAACTACAACGAAAATGAAAAAATGATGTTAAAAGAAATCTATCGAATCGCATCCAAGAAGTTTCATCCAGATGCTTGTGGTGACGATGGTAGCAAGATGAAGTTTTTAACAAAATTAAAAGAACAGTGGGGATTATAAACAAAAAAGCAGTAAACAAGCATCTACGCTCAATGGACGGTAGGTGCTTTTATTTTGCCCTTAAGAGTGAGTATAGAGCAGAAAGTTATTAAGGTTTTGCATATACCTTTTGTTCTATTATGGAATAGGAGGGAATGACATGAAAGATAACTATTTATTAATGTATAAAGTCACGGAGGTTTATAGGTTTTTTCAAGATATAATGAGATTTGATATTTATGATAGGTGCACAATGGAATGGCTTTCACGGAATACATTAAAAGATCTAAACTTAAATGAATTGTATAAAATGGAAGAAACGGTGTTAGTAGATATTAATAATAGTAGCAGAAATAATTCTTCTTTTTGGGCAGGTTTAAGTGTGATGATGGCACTTTTTATTGGAACTTTTGCAATATTAATATCTTTGTATCCCAATTTAGGAGTAGGTTATGATTACAAATTAGTGTTACTTTTAGTAATCTTACTATGCCAACTAATTTTAATTTTAATAGCATTTAGACTTGAACAATATAGCAGTAAAAAAAGGAATCAATTATATGATTTGATAAGAATATTAATTCATCTAAAAGGAAATGAACAAAATACATAAATACATAAATACATGCTATCGATTATAAATCGGTGGCTTTTCTTTTGCTTTGAAAACTGCATCAAACAGTCAAAACACTACGAGTTGAGAGGGCGGAGTTTGGTGTGGTTTTCTGAGCAAAAAGTTATTACATATATTACATCTTCTGATTTATTATTGGTTAGAGGTGAAAAATAATGTCAAATGACGTAGAAAAGATTATTGAAGAAATTGGCGAGAAAATAGAAAAAGTATCTGATTTTTTAACAACTGTAACTGATAACGAATTAGTAAAATCAAGTGGAGAAATATTTAAATTTGTAGATTTAGGAATCAAAGCGAACAATTGGATTAGCCAAAAAAGATTTGAACAATGTTTAAAAGGATTTACAATGGATGATCCAACTGAACAACAACTAAATAAACTAAAAAAGTTTATTGATTCTCCAGTAAAAGCTGAATTTGTAGCTAATACTTTCAGACAAGTTTTGCTAAGTAATTCTTCAAAAGCTTCTTTAATAATGGGAACTATATTGAATTCGGTTGTAAATGACGAAAAAGAAGTAACGCATGAGACCCTGATTTGTTTGAACGCATTATCACATTTTTATGATATTGATATAAATAACTTAAAATTATTGAATGAATATATAGATTATGTTGGACCAAAAGAGTTGAAAATTCCAAGATTAGGAACAAAGAAGACCGGGAGTTTTTATGTCAATGGCAGATTAACAACCTTTGCTAAAGAGAAAAATGTAACTAGAACCAGTTTATTACTTACTCTCGAAAAGAGTCTTGGACTACAATTGATTACAAAAGAATTGGAACCAGATATCGGTGTTGATATTGATGTAGATATGGAAATGGCTGATGTAACACAAGATATTGATGAAAAATATTATTTTAATAGTGTTGGAAAACTTATGCTCTCGCTAATCCAACGTATTGAAGAATAAGCACTCTTTTTAGAGTGTTTTTTATTTTGAAAAGCAACTAGCATAATGGGGTGATGCCATTGATTGAACACAAGTTAACAGTAAAGCAATAAGCGTTTGCTGATTATTTTATTGAACTAGGGAATGCAACGGAAGCTTATTTGAAGGCATATCCGAATGTTAAGAAGGAAGCGACAGCGAGAGCAGCAGGAAGTCGAATGTTAACAAATGTTAGCGTAAAAGCCTATATAGAAGAGCGCATGGAGGAATTAAAGCCTGAACGGATAGCTGACCAACACGAAGTAATGAAGACGCTGACAACATTCCCATAATGTTGGGGTAAAGGGATGGAAAAATCAGACGGCTGAATGTTCTCACAGCTATGTTTCACTGCTCCGGAAATTTCGAGGTCGTTAGTGGCTCCGGATGAGGCTTTAATAATTTAATGATCGCTTCAATATAAAAAGCATCCTCTCCAAGAGAGTAGATGCCTTTTGGGTGATGTTATTCATCATTTTCTACTAAAGTGAGTATGTCGGAAATTTCGACATCCAAAGCTTTACATAACGCTCCTAAAGTATCTCGTTGATATTGCATAGTAGTGTCATTATACAGACGACGAACAGTTTCTTTTTTTAACCCTGCTATTTCAGCACACTTACTAATCGAAAGGCCTCTTTCATCAAGAACGTCCTTTAAAGTGGACTTTGCACGCATTTTTTCACCTCGTCCCTAAATTAATAATATCAAATTTTAAAGTTTTTGACAACGGAACGTAGTTGACAATGTTGTGGGGGTATTATAATATGGATTTACGACAACGGAACGTAGTTGTTTAAACTGTCAACAGTCAGTCGGTGAATGGACTTGAAATAACCGACACACTAAAAGAGGTAGGTGAATATATGGATCGACTATCAGCGTTAAAAAGCCAGCGAATAGTTCGCGCTTTGATTAAAGGCTATATGAAGTTGCTCACACAACAGATCAATAATTAATTTTGTGGGGGACGAAGTTTTTTCTAATTAAAAGGAGGACATCCAAATGAAAGTAAAAGTTAAAGAGTGGTGTGCTATGTCTGACCGTAATAAGCAATTACTTTTGAATGCAGTAGCAACAAATCGCTAAGGTATTGGATTATTTAACGGTGAATAACGACTATTAAATCACACTATAAAACATAGCAGATAGGAGCTAAAAAACATGGGAAAAACAACAGTAACATTTAGCCTAGTAAATACAGTAGATGCACTAGCGGATATTCTAGAGATTTTAGAAAATGCGCATTATGTTCAACAGCTAGTTGAAGAAAAATTTTTCGGTCGTTGTAATGTTGATGAGCGCGATGTGCAGATTGGCATTGTTCATGATTACCATCGTTATGGAGTTTTCAACAGAATAGTAAGCGACAACGTTTACCATGCTGAAGCACTGCTAAGAGACCTATTTAGTACAGTCAAAATAGCTTTACAAGATAACTAAGGGAGGTTTTCAAAATGGAATCAGAATTTAAATTAGAAGTAATGAATGATTGTATTGGATTAGGGCTTTTAGAAGGCGATGAGGTGCTAGTTTCAACTATTAAACAGCCTCGAAGCAACGGAAAGGATTTAGCAGTATTTGAAGCGGCCGGAGAACGTTTTATTAGTGCCTTTACCCGCTTCGGGAATCAAATTATGTTGCTGGGTGAACGAATCCAGGTAGTGCGTGAACATCAAGTGAAGATTATTGGCAAGGTGATTGGTGGAACATTAGAAAATGAAAAAGCCGTCGCGGCAACGACAGCTTCAAAAATCCAGTTGGTTAACTGAAATAAATCATAAATATAATAACATATATGAAGCGGCTTAGATTAACAATTTAACCGCTTCTTTTTCTTTTCTTCAAGATTGGACATTATAGTGTTAATGGTATTGATGAAAATATATTTTAACTAAAGGAGTCAATTTTATGAAAGTGCAAAAGGAAATGGAACATAGTATTAATTTAGAAATAAAAATAAATGAACTTGAGTTAGAATTAATTAGGATAAAAGTGGAAAAAGTTGTTATAGAGGCATATAAAAAGGGGATAGAAGATTGTAGAGAAAATATGAAATTCGAATTAACTCTTCCTTCAAATCTGAGAAAAGAACATGTAGCTCAAATATTCCAATGTGAATTATCAACTGTAGAAAAGATAATTCGCATGGAAGGATTTCCTAAGTGTCATGCAATTTCAGCTCGTTATCCACGGGATAAAGTATTTGAATGGAAAAACAAAAATACTCTTTATATGAATGAGCGTTTGGGTATATATGTTACTAATAGAGAAGCTTTGTAGCGGTCGTAGACCTAGAGCCCATCGATTTATGACCTTTAGTGAGGGAGTAGTTTATCATCAGCTGTATTATGCCAATTAGAAGAGCCTTGCAGTACTACGTAGGGCTTTTTCTTTTGCTTTGAAACTGCATCAAACAGCCACGAAATGATTGAGGGTTAGTAAGTGGCAGTTGTTTAAATTACCTTGTATTACTGGAATTATGTTAGATGTACTTACCTTTTTTTAATAAACGTAATAATTTGAATAATTACGAGAAATTATTTAAGGTAATGTTAAGGGGGGAGTATAAATGGATGAAATTCGAGATTATTTAGAGCCGTTTTATAGTGTTTTACAAGAGTACTACGAAGAAAAAGAAAGGGAGAAAGATAGGAAACATCCACAAGCCTATAAACCAAAAGTTGAAAAATTTTTGAAATATTTTTATGAATCAGTAGATGATATAAGCCATAGAAATCTTAAATCCATACATACACGTGATGTCAGTACATACCTAATGAAAGTGGTAGATAGTAATCATGTAAATCACTATTACTCGTTAAAATCTTTTTTCGATTTTACATATTCCAAGGATTACACTAGCGATGTGATGAAGAACATCAGAATTCCAAAAACAGAAGTAAAAAATAAGGAGTATCTAAACTTAGAAGAAATAAATAAAATTAAACTTTTTTGTAATGATAAGAATCAAAAAATAGAGGATAGACTTTTAATCGGATTTAATTTATACACTGGTTTAAGTAGGAAATTTTTAAAGGAGTTGGAATTTGGGTATTTTCAGCCAAGTGGTGACAATAGATATTATCTACAGTTCAATAATTTTAAAACAGTTACTATATGCAGTCATCTTTCAGAATTGTTTAATGAGTATAAAGAGGCGTATAAAGTTCTAAAAGGAGAAAACAAGATATTCAATTATGACGGAAATTATTTATCCACCAAAACCAAAGATATTACAGTAAAAATAATTTCTCGTAAAATAACACCTACTATTTATTCAAACACCTTTATAAAGGAAATGCTAAGGATTACAAAAAACGATGTTCTTATGGTTAGTGAATTATTAATGGAAAGTCCACATACTATTTCGCAACACCTGGAAGAAATAGATGAAGAAGAAATTAAATACGAAAGGTATTTAGAATCTTTAGAAATGTTGTACGAGAAAAAATAGATAATGTAAAACATCCTTCGGGGTGTTTTTATTTTGCCTTGAAAAGTGAGTATCGGGCAGTTCCTCCCCTTAACTGCTAGGGCAACGGTACTTGCTTTTAAGAGTGAAATTTGTAGAAAATTGTTCCAATTTGTTATCTCTCGGATTATTATTGAATAATTAGGAGGGCTCAGTATTGAAAAAATATATTATTGGAATATTAAGTGTTATTATTTTGCTTCCTTTGTTAATTAATTTTATCGGGAATAAAATGGTTTTTGATTCTGAGGGCGAGTATGGTGAATGGTTAAGTTTTTGGGGATCCTATCTAGGTGGAGTAATGTCTGGTGCATTAACATTAATTGGTGTCTCAATAGGGTTAAAAAATGAACAAAGAAAAAATTTAACAATGAGGTACTTACAAAATGCTAAAGATATTAATGGATTTGAGGATTATCTTGATGAAACATTAGAAATTGTTCGTTTGTACAAAGTAAATAATGACATACAAGAACTTTTAGATTATTCCCTTGAGAAATGCGAAAGTTATATTGATAAATTTTACCAAATTGATTTAGAATTTCCAAAGCATTTAGAAGAGTATAAAACGGAACTGTTTGGCTTTAGAATTACTTTAGACTATTTAGAATCAGAAGATCTATTAACCAGAAGTTATTCGATAAGCTATCATGAGAAGCATTTTGATAGTTTTGAAAAAATAACTAAAGATTTAAAAAACGAGCACAAAAAAATTCAAAAGGAATTACTTTAAAAAACGCAATATGCGTTTTTTTATTTTATAAAGCAACTAGCTTAATGGGGTGATGTCATTGATTGAACGTAAATATCAAAGACAGCGAGGGGCTTCAACTAAAATTGTAGCAGCTTCTTAATTTTAATTATATGGATTAGGATTGAGTGAAGAGGGCTACGATGGAAGCAATTAAAGAAAATTAACTAGAAAATATAAACAAAAAAGAGGGTCATGTAATTAAGGACTATAGATCATCCTTCCAAAAACAAGCAAACAGATGTTAATTAGTTTATCAATGTATAAAAGAATAGTATTTTATATTTATTATGTTGGAAGTTTTGAGTGTAGATTGTAGTATTAAAAGGTAATATATGCTATCATTTCTTAGATTATTTCTAAGGAGACTTCAAACGATGGAGATTTTAATCAAGAGTGAATTGAAACATTTAATTGATATACATGATTTATTAAATAATGTACAAAATATTGAAGATGTTCAAAGTTACAAGAATATAACTTTAGATTTAACAAATTTATCTTTTGTTTCTCCGATAGGTGCAATTGCCTTGCTACAGTTTTTTGAAGAAATAATAAAACTGGATAACTATCATATTATTCTTCCAGAAGATAAAGAGAACTTAGTAACATATATAGAGAGAATGAATTTTTTTGATTATTGTCCTGAACCAATAACTAAAGTATTCAAAGAGAAATACGATATTGACAAAATGGGTCAAAGGGTTAGAAATGATCAACGAAAAGTATTATTAGAGATTACAAAAATTCAAGAATATGATGATATAGATGTTTTATATGACAGTGTAGTTTATATCTTAAAAAGTCACGGTATGAAAAGTGGGAATATTACGAGAGTAGCGAATATTTTCACTGAATTGGGTACAAATATTTTGGATCATAGTGGTGGCACAGGGTATGCTGCGATTCAATATTATCCTAAGTTCGATAAGATTATGATCGGCATTGCAGATACTGGAAAGGGAATGATTAAAGAAATCAGAAAAGAAGATAATGAGATTGAATCAGACTTAGAAATAATAAATAAAGCATTTTCTGGAGGTTTTAGTTCATCAAAGGATATTGATAGAGGGTGGGGATTAGTAGATGCTAGAGATTATTCTCATGAAGGAACCAAACACACTTCTTTTGAATTGCGAACGCATAAAGGATTATACCGTGTAGGAAAAAATGATATTGAATTAATAAATGAGAAAAAATATCATCCAGGTACATTTTATCTAATTGAGCTTCAATTCTAGTTTTTTCTATTGACATCCTAATTATTAGAATATATTATCAAGATAAGAGGTTTCAATTTTGTATTTGAAATCGATTTTGGAGTTATTAAAGGGGGAGTGAGAGTGGAAAAGATTTTTGTTAAGCTAGATCAATCTGCAATAGATAATCAAAATCTGATAGTGAGAAAAAAATTAATTCCTGTCAGAGAGAGTATTATACTTCAAATTGACTCATCCCCACCAAACACAATATTTTATTATGATTTTTCAAAAATAGAGGGGATTAATGGTTCTGGGGTTGATGAAATCATTTCTAAAGTGATTAAGTATCTTATGACCGTGGAAGATAAGTTCCTGTTTTTAGACCACCTTAGAGAAGAATATTACGAACATAGATATAATATCGATAGTTTTTTGAAAAATCGAGCAAAGATTGGGATTGTAGAACGAACTTCAGATGGTCCAAATTTTTTAGGCGATATTTCTGATACTCAAAAGGATATACTGATTTTTGTTTATCAGAATAAACATACAACAGCAAGAATTATTGCTGATGAGTTTGAAAAAAAACTTTCTCTAATTAGTACTCATCTTAACACGCTATATAAAAATCGGCTGATTAGACGTGTTGAGGAAAATCTAGAGGATGGAGGAAGACAATTTATTTATAAAAGTCTTTTTTAGAGGAGAAATCCTCTTTTTTTTAAAAAAATGGATTTCAAAAAAAAAATTGAAAACGGAGGGTTGTAAAATGAACAAAAAAAATGGACCCTGCAAGGGCCCTACGTAATTATTACGACATAAGTGTTTGTCGCTACGATATAAACTCGCCAAAGTTTATACATATCGTAACACTGTCAATGGCCCTTTGCAAGACATTAAATTGCGAAGGGAAATGATAACATGTTAATTTGTACTCCATATATTACATTGAGAAATGGTAAACGATTATTTGCACACGAGAAAGGCTTAGAGGCATTTTGCTTTGAGGTAACTCCTGAGAAACACAAGGAGTACTTAGAGAAAAAAGAGAAACAGAAAAAGAAAGATAAAAAGAAAAAGAAAGATAAAAAAGAAGAATAAAGCATTCTAGGACTCTTGCGGCGGAGTCCTTTTTAATACATTTATAGTTAGAAAAAACCGTTACTTTTTCTTCAACTGTGGAAATCACTCAGGAACTATGACCACATGCAAAAATAGGGGAAAGCATTTTGGAGCTACTTATGGAATATTTGAATCGTGATATCATGGATTTTGCTGTACAAGGCATGGAAAGCCTGCAAAGCTGAAGCTCAATAAGAAGCGGCATTTGAAAATTGTTAAATAAATCAATCATATAGGCATCCGAGGTACCTTTTTGACGAATTGAATTGATAGAGAGTGAGTGATAATTTATATGGGAATAAAAATGCCAAAAGCAAAATATTTTAATGAAGAAATAACTATTGAAGATGCAAGAAACAAAGGGATAACAACAAATTTATTTTGTGTTTGTTGTAAAGCACCAATAAGCTATGTTGGTCCGTTTAAACGAATTTATGGTGACAATAAAGTTACGATAGTAAGAGATTATTTTAAATTGGCCAATACTTATACTCATGATGAAAATTGTAAATATAACACGGATGGCCGAGTGAAAATCATAGCACGCGATTCCGATGACATTTTAAAAAGTATAGATAATGGTAAATATAATTTTAGAATGAATTTAATTGCTACATCCTTAAAGAAATTAAGGAAAGAACAAGTTGACAACGAAAGTAAGATCACATTATCTGATGATGTAAATAAACAAAAAAATCAAGAGTATGAAAGTAATGGAAAACTTAAATCCTATTTATCGACTATGAATAAAATATTAATATTAAGGTCTGAAATTGAAGAAAATAAAGAGTTAAGCACTCTTGTGCAATTGGAGTTCGATGCAGAAAATATTAGTTGGAATAAATTTTATTATTCTACTGACGAACATATTAAATGTTTTAAATATGTAAGTGGAAATAACATAAAACATCCAGTTTGCATTGAAGGAAAAATAAAAGTTATCAAGGAACCGAATGAAAAGTTTAAATATCATTCTGTAGTGTTAACAAGACCATATATTGATAAAGTCGATGAAGATGGATTTAAAAGTATTCCTTCTGTTGAAGTAGCGGTGTATAACCAATCAGCTGTAGATTATATTAAAGCAGAAGTAGAAAAAGGAAATGATCATATTGCATTTTATTCTTTTATTACCGTAAAAGAAAATGAATATGGCAAAAATATCAAATACCTAAATATCAAGGGTTCGATTTTTCATAAAAAACAAGTACATGTTTATTCATTATAAAACTATGCCTTTCACAATTTATCTGTGGAGGGCTTTTATTATCCCTTTTATATACAATGTGCCAAGCAGTGCTATTTTATATGTAATTAAGTTATTCTGATAAATGACCACAAAAAAAGATTGAAGCGGTTAGCCCCAATCTAATAAAACCCACACATTCCTATACAAGCGCCGCCAAGCTTATTTTTATAGTTAGGGTTCAACCCTAATACAACCCTAATCAAACCCTAGCGAAAAGTATTTTAATACATTTACTTGCAAAGTTTCACAAAAGAAAAAAGCCTCGGAATCCTTGAATTAACAAGGTTTCTAAGGCTTTTAATGTTGCTAAATGCAACGAAGTTTTATTAACGAGAGTAGAACTCTACGATGAATGCTTCGTTGATTTCAGCTGATAATTCAGAACGCTCTGGAAGGCGAGTGAATGTACCTTCTTTTTTGTCAGCGTCAAATGTTAAGTAGTCAGGTACGAAGTTGTTTACTTCGATTGCTTCTGTTACTACAGCAAGGTTTTGAGATTTTTCACGAAGAGAAATCGTTTGACCTGGTTTTACGCTGTATGAAGGGATATCAACGCGTTTGCCATCTACTAAGATGTGGCCGTGGTTTACTAATTGACGAGATCCACGACGAGTACGAGCTAAACCTAAACGGTAAACTAGGTTGTCAAGGCGAGTTTCAAGAAGAACCATGAAGTTTTCACCGTGAACACCTTTCATTTTACCAGCGCGGTCGAATAGAGTACGGAATTGACGTTCGTTCATGCCGTACATGTGACGAAGTTTTTGTTTTTCTTGAAGTTGTAAACCGTATTCTGATAATTTTTTACGTTGGTTTGGACCGTGTTGACCTGGTGCGTAAGGGCGTTTTTCGATTTCTTTACCTGTACCGCTTAGTGAGATACCAAGACGACGTGATAATTTCCAAGATGGACCTGTATAACGAGACATATTGTTGTCTCCTCCTTTAAATTTGGTTTTTTTGTTGTAAAACAAAAACCAGTAGTACCCATTCTTATACGTATTTTATTTTCATGTATTTTCGCCTATGCAGCCGTTAGGTTACACAATACACCATCTATTTGAATCTGTTTAGTTATCCTAAATAAAATAGAGGAATAAAATACAGTAATAAGCTCATACCACTGCTGCGTTTATTTTACACAAATTTTATTGTAACTGCTTATTACATAGACGTCAATTATAACACAAACTATTTTCAAAAAAGAACTATAGTAAATATTTCCTTTCAGTACACAATGCGAAATTTTGGAATAGTTAATGATACAGTGTGCGGTGTAAAATGTAAAAGTAAAGCAGAATAACATAGTCAAAATGACACAAATTATGTATAATATACAATAAGTTAATAGTAATTGATTTGTACGTTATATAGAAAAGGTGATTTCATGACAGACCATTTACAAACGCTAAAATATATAAAATCAGATGTTTTGAGCATTTGGGTGAGTTCTAAAGAACAAACTGGTTTAAATGAGTATTTTCACCCGTTAGAACAGTGTCTAAAGAAGTATTTTGGGATTGTAAATATGGCATTCCTCAGTTTTGAAGGTAATTCTTTAATACCTGTAGAAGAGATGGCTACTTTAACAATTGAAACGAAACTAAATGCTGTGTCATGGTTAATGATTGAAGCTAGTTTTTATCAACAGAGAATGGTGGAAATTCCTTATATATTAAAAGAAAAAGAAGCCTATTCGAAGATGACAGATATGGTTCTTTTCCAAGTAGAAGGCAAAAATCCAATAGGTGTGCTACTTGTAGAGGCAACAGATGCTTGGACAGACTTTATGACTTCTAATTACGGAGAAGAAAGTATAGAAACGCTTACGAAAGTTCTTCAGTTGATGAGAGAAAATTATGAAGTGAAAGTGAATGAAGATCAATATAGAAAATTGTATAACATGACAGATTTATTCCATTCAACAATGGATATTGATTTAATTTTAGAAAACGTCTTAAAAAATATTAAGGATAATTTCCCCGAATTTAATGTGGAGCTTATACTATCGAATGATCAAGACCGCCATACGACTATCGATATTAAGCTTTTTGATTACTTATCTGAAAGGCCTGCGACTATTGAGGCTTTTGTCTCAGGAGAGCTGACGACGGAGCTTGCTAGCGATTTGAATTGCCGAGTTTTAAACGCCCCTATTAAAGGAAGACAAGCTATTTATGGCATTTTACAAGTAAGTGCACCTACAACGTATCTTTTTTCAACGACTGAAAAAGATTTTGTACGAATGCTAGCGCAAACATCAGGAAATGCGCTCGAAAATGCAAAATTATATCATCAGTCACATCGCCTTGTGAGTGATTTGCAACTCATCAATGAAACATCACATCGTTTAAATATGAGGATAGGCATTAATGAAATGTTACTTTTCCTTCAAAAGCAGTTAATGAAATCATTTCAACCAATGGAAGTTTGTTTCGCTTTTAAGCATAATGACACATTTGAAGTGACGGATGCTAGTACGGCCTTATTTAATACAGAAAAGGGTCAAACATTTATAAAACATGTTGAACAACATTTTAAAAGTACCAACGATCCACTATTTATTGCAGATTTCAGCCGTTTAACCCCTACTCATATTGAATATCGTTCAATTATGGCAATCCCGATTTTAATGGAAGAAAAAATTAATGGCTTTAGTATTGTGTTACACAAGGAGCCATATTTCTTTTCGTTTGATAGCTTTAAGTTAATGCAATCATTAATTCATCACTCTTCTTTAGCAATTGCAAACTCAATATTACGACACCAACTCCAGGAAATGGTAGATTTAGATCATTTAACAAAATTGTATGCAAGAAGTTATTTAGACAAGTATGTAGAAAAGTCACTTATTAATGATCAATCAGGGATGTTCCTACTCATTGATATTGATAATTTCAAACGTGTGAATGATACGTATGGTCATCAAATTGGTGATAAGATTCTTATGCAAATTGCGGTGCAGTTAAAAGAAATGATTGGGGCTCGTGGTATTTGTGCACGCTGGGGTGGAGAGGAAATGTCTGTGTATGTTCCGAATATTGATGAGAAAGAAGCAATCGAATTGGCTGAAGAAATTGTTGCAGTAATTCCAAATACAACAGATCCTCGGGTGACAATTTCAGCAGGTCTCATAACATGGGATGAACTGTATCGTCCAGCGTTCCAATCTGTTTTCCTACATGCAGATACAGCGCTCTATGAAGCTAAAAATAGTGGTAAAAATCGATTTTGTATGCATGATCGACCGTATCAAATAAATTAATAACTCGCTCCTAAAATTAGGGATGACATCTCGGTGGAGGGTGGACAACTCTTTCGGAATTGTGGCTCATCGGACGCCACAAGGAAAGTGCTCAGAATGAAAATCGACTTCACGAAATAAAACGTTAGTCATCTTTTTACAATGAAATACCCTGAAATGATAATAAATCATTTCAGGGTATTTTTTTTATAAATGGGAGAGTAAGGTTTCTACGAATAACTCTAATCCATCTTGATCTTCCTTAGAAAAGCGATTTACGATTGGACTATCGATATCAAGAACACCGATGACCTCTCCTTCTTTTTTCAAGGGAATCACGATTTCGGATTGAGAAGCGGCGTCGCAGGCAATATGACCAGGGAAGTCGTGTACGTCTTTTACGACCATTGTTTCTTCTTTACTTACTGCTGTTCCACATACACCACGTCCAATTGGTATTCTGACGCATGCAGGTAAGCCTTGGAATGGCCCTAATACAAGTTGCTCTCCTTGTAATACATAAAAACCAACCCAGTTAATGTTCGGCAGAAACTGATTTAGTAATGCAGAGGCGTTACTTAAATTAGCAATGCGATCACTTTCTCCTGTAAGTAGGGCATCTAATTGTTTGGCCAACGTATTATATTGCTCGGCAATTGGCCCTTCATAATTGATTTGAGTAAACATAAAAGCACCTCGTTTGAAAGTTATTTTTTTGGATATATAACATTATAGTGTTGATGCAAATCAGCAACAGTATGAGCATCTGAACCGAAAACAACTGGAAGCCCAATAGATTTACTATAATCTATGAAGGAAAATGGTGGATAAGTTTCCTGACAATATGTTTTACTTAATCCAGCGCTATTTAAATCTAGCTCATAACCTTCTTCCTTCATTACATCTAAAACTTTTCGAATCTGCGCAGAATCATCAATCTTCACCGTATGTGCTAATTGGAATTTGTGAATAAGTGAAGGATGCCCAATGCGCTTAGGCTTGTATTGTCCTAAATCTGCTTTAATGGATTGTAGGACGGTATCGTAATATAAATTATACACTTGTTCAATAGAGCCGACTTTCTTTGAAAAAGCCATAAAACTTTCTGGAGAAAAGTCTATGCATTCAAAGGTATTGTCCCATTGTAAAAAATGAACTGATAAAATAGAGTCATCTAAAAAGTGTCCGTATGTATCAAGAAATTGACGAGTTTCTTGTTCAAAGCCTTGAATATAGTCGACCTCTAGCCCTATATGAATGCGAATGTCTTGTGCGTACTCTTTTTGAAGGCATTGTAATTCTTCAAAATAAGGCATTAAAAATTCTGGATTCATACCACTGTCTTGCTGTGGTGTAGGGTCTACAAAATTCAATGGTAATGGTGCATGTTCTGTAAAGCTAATATCTGTGAAATCATGAGAGATTGCTTTTTCTATATACTGCTTAAATGAATCAGAGGTACCATGTGGACAATATGGGCTATGAACATGGCCGTCACATTTCATAAATACCACTCCTTTATATTTTTGGATAATACACTTATATTTGCGCATATTGTTCAAAAATTAAGTTATTGTTATTCTAAAAAGGCGTAATTACATAAAAAACACTCAAATTTTAGTACAAAAGGCGATAACATAGTATATAATAAATACAACTAGCCAATTCGTTTATTGTAGAATAGGAGGCTTACGATGGAGTATATCATCATTCCAGTTATCCTACTATTAATTTTAGCGATAGTAGGATTTATGATGCGACGAAAACATACAACAATCATTGCTAAACTTGAAAATGAAAAATCACAAATACAAAACAATCCCATAAATGAGGAAATTTCAAAAGTTAAATCTTTAAACATGAACGGTGAAACGGAAGAAATGTTTGAACGATGGCGTAATAGTTGGGATGAAGTCATCGATGTACATATGACTAAAATTGATTCACTTTTATTTGATGCAGAGGATCAAATCAATAGACTTCGTTTTAATAAAGCAACATTAATTGAACGTGAGATAGAAGATTACATTAAAAAGTGTGAGCAAGATAAAGATAAAATTTTAGAAGAACTAAATGAATTAATTGGCAGCGAAGAAAAAAATCGTATTGAAATTGAACAATTAAAAGAATACTATCGCTCTGCACGTAAAACATTGTTAGCGCACCAACATTCATTTGGGGTAGCATTACCAGCTCTGGAGAAAAAACTGGAGACGTTTGTTCAAAAGTTTGAGGAATTCGATGTGTTAACGAGTGAAGGGAATTATTTGCAGGCGCGAGAAATTGTTATTGGTTTAAACCAAGAATCACAACAGACATTTGAATATATCAATGATGTCCCATCAATTTTGACTGAATTGCAAGTGAAGCTTCCAGGAGCGGTACAAGAATTACGAAGTGGCCAGCGTGAAATGGAAGATCAATCTTATTATTTACAACATTTAGAGCTAACTGAAGAGCTAAATAAATTTGAAGAAGAATTTGTAACATTAAAAAGTGAATTAGCAGAGCTTAACTTAAATGTTGTTAAACCACGTGTTACGGATATAAATGAAGAAATTGATCATTTTTATGATCTTCTTGAAAAAGAGGTTATTGCTAAAAATTATGTTGACCAAAATTGTGATCGTTTACTAAGCTCAATCACCAATGTTATTAGTTCAACAAGATTAGTAAGTGATGAAGCAACCTTTGTGCAGCAAAGTTATCGCTTAAATGAAAAAGATGCTGAAATTCCAAAAGCTGCATTAAAGCAATTAGAAGCTTTACAACGTCGCTATGACTTATTGGCGATGCGTGTTAGAGAGGAAAAATCTGCATATTCAAGTTTGCAGGAAGAATTGATTGAAATTAGTGATGAGCTAGAACGGATTCATGAGGAGCAGGGTCATTTGTCGAATACGATGAAGAAGCTACGAATTGATGAAAACAAGGCTCGCACGCAAGTAGAAAGCTTAAAGAAAACATTACAAGAAACAGATCGTCTTTTGAATAAGGCTAATATTCCAGGTATCCCTGAAGAGATGGATGCCCGTCTCGATGAGGCAGCAGAGCATATTTATTTAGTTATGCAAAGCCTGCAAGAGGTGCCTCTCAACATGGGAACAGTTCATAATAATTTAAATGCCGCAACACTTTGTGTAGAAGATGTAAAAGCGAAGTCGCATGAATTAATTGAAAATGTAATGCTGATTGAGCGCATTATTCAGTACGGTAATCGTCATCGTGCAACAAATCCAAAATTGAATTCTCGTTTAAAAGAAGCAGAAGGATCTTTCAATCAATTCCGTTATTCCAAAGCATTAGAAGAGGCTGGGACAGCAGTTGAAGAAATGGAGCCTGGTGCTTTAAAGCGAATTCAAGAACTTGTGGCAGAAGAAACAATGTCAAAATAGTCAAGTATAATAAGAAATTACAGTAGCTGTCTAAAAGGTATAGTATTACTTTTTAGACAGCTTTTTATTAAGGTGCGAAGTAGCGCCCTGCCGGAATGGAAATCAACCCCTCGTCGTAGATATAAAAGCTAAAGATGGAACATCAAATGAGGCGGAAACTTTAATTATTTTTGATTAGAAATGATGAAAAATAGAGGTGTTAAACATGCAATTTTATAGTCGGGAAATGAATGAAATGTATGCGACTGATATATTAAACTGGAAATATGAAGAACCATATGATGTTTACAACAATGAACTTTGCGACGAATCTCTAAAAGAATTTCTTGAAAGTCCGTATTATTCTATTGTTAATGATCAAGAAGAGCTAGTCGGTTACTTCTGTACAGGAACATCTGCACAAGTACCAAAAGGACATGACTATGGTGTATATATAGATGAATGTATTGATGTTGGAATAGGAATGAAGCCCGAGTTAACAGGCAAAGGTTATGGTGCAGAGTTTTTTTCATTTGTTTTAAATCATCTACAAAATCTACAACAAGAAAAAAATTGTCCTCTTCGTTTAACAGTAGCTACCTTTAATACAAGAGCCATTCACCTATATGAAAAATTAGGCTTTAAAAAAGTCATGGATTTCACAGCTTCAACTGAATTTATAACAATGAGGAAAGGTTAAAAATAAGCGGGTTGGACTTTTGTATTGTTAGGCTCTATTATAGCGTGGAGTTGATTTCCGCTCCGATTGGGCGCTTTGTTGCTGTCGCTTCGCTTTCGCACAGATAAAACAATTGCTGCCGTTACGTTAGCACTACGCTTTCGCGCAGAGCAAAGCTTCCTGGGGGCGTCCGATGAGCCGCTTTTGATGCTGCCGCTACGTTAGCACTGCGCTTTCGCACAGAAAACATCCGCTTCGCTCCAGGGCCTTGGGCCAATAGGATGTTGGTCACGAAGGCGTTATCACAGGACGTGATGTTTTTAGCCTTCGTTCCTCTATATCGCTAATCCCCAAGGAGTCTCCCAATCTCCACTATTCAAATGACATATTTTTCAAATAACATGTCATCCAAAACTGTGAAATCACTTGTATGATACATTATCGTATTGAAGGAGGATTTCACCATAATAAATCCTAGTCATTTTTTATACTAAGGAAACGTTCATAGCAAGTCTTTAAGATGCCACTCTATAAAGGGTGGTTTTTCACATTAAAAGCAAACAAATAAGTGATTAAATTAGGATAATTGTTAAAGTTAGTAGTCAATCGCTGAAGATTGCGTTATGATAAATACCGTTAAATCAACGTTTTGAAAGTGTGTGATAATAATGGAAGTTAATACAATCTATTTAGACAACAGTGCAACAACAAAACCTATAAAAGAGGTTATGCAAGCATTTATGGTAGTGAATGAGCAGTATTATGCCAATCCTGCTTCCATTCATGCAATGGGTGTTGAATCAAACGAATTATTAATGCGTGCACGTGAGCAAGTAGCAGATATTTTGCATACAGACGCAAAAAATGTGCTATTTACATCAGGTGGTACTGAATCCAATAACACGGCTATATTTGGTTTAGCACGTAGCAACACACATAAAGGAAATCATATTTTAACAACTGAAATTGAACATCCATCTGTCCTAGAATCTGTGAAGCAGCTTGAGCAAGACGGTTTTGATGTGGAATACTTGCAAGTAGATGAAAACGGAGTTATTTCTTTAGAGGAGCTTCGCACAAAAGTGCGGAAGGATACCATTTTAGTAAGTATGATGCATGTAAATAATGAAATGGGCGCAATCCAACCGATTTTTGAAGCTGCAAAAATTATTCATGAATCGAGTCGTGCAGCTTTTCACGTAGACGCTATTCAAAGCTTCGGGAAGTTACCGATATCATTTAACGATGACGATGGTCCAGACTGTATTTCAATTTCTGGTCATAAAATTCATGGCTTTAAAGGTTCAGGTGTACTCGCATTCCGTAAAAAAATGAAATGGCAACCGTATGCACTTGGTGGAGGGCAGGAATTTGGTTTACGTAGCGGAACAGTAGCTGTACCGCAAGCTGTAGCATTATCAAAAGCAGCCCGGATAGCGATAGAGACGATGAATGACCGTGCAAAAAAATATCGTCAATGGTATGAAGAAATATGCACTCAATTACGTGGATATGGAGATGAAGTGCATATTTTATCAACACCAAAAGGAGCAGCACATATTTTATCTTTTAGTATTCGCGACTTAAAAGGTGAAGTCATTATCAATGCATTGCAAAAACGCAATGTAATTGTATCGACATCGAGTGCATGTTCATCGAAACAGACAAAAACAAGTCATGTTGTTGAAGCTCTAAATATCGATGAGCATTTTAAAAATGGTGTTATTCGTATAAGCTTTGGCGCGCATGTAACAGATGAAGATATTGTAAAGGTTAAACAAGTATTAGATGAAGTATTGACGGAACTTAAAGGAGAATTTTAAAAATGATTTGGAAAGAAATTTTAATTCGATATGGAGAGCTTTCTACAAAAGGCCGCAACAAGATGGATTTTATTCGTCGTTTACGAGAGAACATTCGTCATGCGTTTGCGGATTTAGGACATTTACACATTCGCACAGAGCGTGATCGAATGTTTATAGCCATTCAAGATGAAGCACAAATGGACGTACTATTAAAAGGATTACCTAAAATTTTTGGTATTCAATCATTTAGTCCCGTGGCTGCATGTGAAAAAGATATCGAAGCCATGAAAAAACTAGCCATAACAATTATGGATACATTTAAAAATGAACAGCTTACATTTAAAGTAGAAGTAAAGCGCACAGATAAAACATTCCCGTTAGAATCACATGCCATTCAACGCGAAATTGGTGGTTATGTATTACCACAATATCAAAATTTGTCTGTAAAGGTGAAGAAGCCTGATATCGAACTTCGTGTAGAGGTGCGTCATGATGCAACATATATGATGGCACAAGTTATTCCGGGTGCAGGTGGAATGCCTGTAGGCTCGAATGGTAAATCTTTATTAATGCTTTCAGGTGGTATCGATAGTCCAGTTGCCGGTTATTTAATGATGAAACGAGGAGTGCGCTTAGAAGCGATTCACTTCTTTAGCCCACCATATACAAGCCAAAACTCATTGGAAAAAGTAAAGGTACTTGCTAATGAATTAACGAAATTCGGAGCGAGTATACGTTTACACGTTATTCCGTTTACTGAAATTCAAGTTCTTATTAAAGAAAAAGTACCATCTAATGTATCGATGACAACTACTCGTCGTATGATGCTAAAAGTGGCTGACAAAGTACGTGAAGACATAGGCGCACTAGCTATTGTTACAGGTGAAAGTCTTGGGCAAGTAGCGAGTCAAACTCTTGAAAGCCTTACAGCTATTAATGCAGTAACGAACACACCGATTTTACGTCCATTAATCTCATCAGATAAATTAGAAATTATCGATATTGCAGAGAAGATTGGCACATACGAAACGTCTATTCAGCCATTTGAAGACTGCTGTACAATTTTTACTCCTGCAAGTCCAAAAACAAAGCCAAAGCTTGAAAAGGTTGAGCATTACGAAAGCTTTTCGGATTTTGATGAACTCATCGAACGAGCAGTGAAAAACCGTGAAGTTTACATTTTCCCGAAAAAAGAACAAGAAGCCGATAAATTTGCGGATCTTCTATAGAAGAAACTTGCGATTTCATAAGAGCCGACTCAAAAGTACATTTTGAGTCGGCTTTTTTAGTCTATTTCCTTCTGAGGTACAATTTACCTGAAATATTTTTGTATTAAAAATCTAAAATCGCACATTCTATATTCACAAGGAGGTGAGAAACACATGGCAAACAACAACAACCGCAGTTCAAATCAACTTGCTGTACCTGGTGTAGAGCGCGCACTTGATCAAATGAAATACGAAATTGCACAAGAATTTGGTGTTCAATTAGGAGCTGACGCTTCAGCTCGTGCTAACGGTTCCGTTGGCGGTGAAATCACTAAACGTCTTGTACAAATGGCAGAATCTCAATTAAAAGGTATGCCGAACAACCAATAATTGCTTAATTAGCAATTATTAAAATTAAAACCAGTGACCGTAAAAGGCACTGGTTTTAGTTTGTTTAAAATGTTTATTTTTTATCCCGTATTAACGGGGAGTAATTAAAAAACCGGATTGAAAGACACCCACTGATTAAAGTTTCACTTTATCCTACAAATGCTTTAAATGTAGAGACTGTATTCGGAATATCCTCACTTTCGCAAATTGAGGAAATAACTGCTATTCCATCTGCACCTGCTTTAAATACCGTATGTGCATTCGAGCAGTTTATGCCTCCAATTGCAACGATAGGCAGCTTTGGATATTGTCTGCGAACTTGTTGTAAAAATTCAGTTCCAATAGGCGGTTTGGCATCACTTTTAGAAGTAGTTGAAAAAATTGGACCAATTCCTACATAGTCAGCACCATATTGTAAAGCAGTTTTTAATTCCGCTTGAGAATGAACAGAAACACCTAGTATCATGTTGCCAATTTTTTCACGTACCATTGACACAGGAAAATCTTCTTGGCCAATATGAACGCCATCTGCTCTAAGTTTTATAGCGAGCTCTACATCATCATTAATAATAAACGGAACATGATACTGTTGACAGAGGTTTTGACATTTACGAGCAAAATTTTCATAGGCTTGTCCAGTAAGGGGATTTGGCCCTTTTTCACGGTATTGAAACATAGTAATTCCAGATTGGAGAGCTTTTTCTAATACGGTTAGTGGCTCCTGATTGAAAACATTACCTGTACCCATAATAAAATATAGCTGTAAATCGTCACGTTTCATGAATGATCACCTCGCAGGAATCCTTATACTGTTGATAAGCAAAATGATTTGTTGGACCATGGCCATTCCCAATGGATAAATCATGAGTTATTGCTAATTGAATAAATTTTTTAGCTTCCTCAATTGCCATTTCTATAGGTAGCCCAAGACCAAGAAAAGCAGTTAATGCAGCGGAAAATGTACAT
The DNA here is from genome assembly GCF_042674095.1 of Lysinibacillus sp. NPDC056959. NCBI lineage: Bacteria > Bacillati > Bacillota > Bacilli > Caryophanales > Bacillaceae > Lysinibacillus > Lysinibacillus sp. NPDC056959. The sequence continues at coordinate 25,271 of NZ_JBHURE010000025.1, forward strand.
CCTGTACCATGCGTGTTTTTTGTTGTAATACGAGTAGATTGCATAGAAAATGATCGACCATCTTGAAAAAATACATAATCAGTAGCATAACATTTATCCTCTACATGACCGCCCTTCATAACGACGCATTGAACGCCTGTCTGTAATAAGATCTGGGCTACTTCGTTAATATCTGCTATAGAATTAATTTTTCTTCCGGAAAGGGTTTCGGCCTCAGGAATGTTTGGCGTTACAATTGTTGCTAAAGGTAGCAAATGTTTTCGTAATGCCTCAATTGCTTCTTGTTGTAATAAGCTCTCGCCACCTTTTGCGATCATAACAGGATCTACAATAAGGGGAATATTTACTTCGGCTAAAATATGTGCAATTGATTGGATGATTTCGGAGGAAAACAACATTCCTGTTTTAATAGCACTAATTGAAAAATCCTCGATTAGCGCTTTCAGTTGTTTTTCAACAAAGCTCACTTCAATTGGTAAAACATCTGATACACCCAAAGTATTCTGGGCCGTTAAAGCTGTAATGACAGACGTTCCAAATACTTTTAATTCCTGGAATGTTTTTAAATCAGCTTGTATACCTGCACCGCCGCCACTATCTGAACCGGCAATTGTCGTTACAATATGCATTATTCTTCACCTTCCTTTGAAAGGCGATGTAGTTCATTCAATACAGCAATTTGAAAATCGCCAATGAATCGAGTAGAAGAAGCGGCTTTTTCTGCTAATTTTTTATAAAGCGATAATGTTTCTAGTAATTGGTCAAACGGTTGAGCTCCTGCGGTGAAGGAGGCACAACATAGTGCACTCAATAAGCAACCAGTTCCAGTAACTTCTGTCATTTGTAAATTTCCACCCGTAACCCATTGCTGATGTTTGCCATCAGTAATAAAATCCTTTTCACCGGTCACAATAACAATACAATTGTATAGTTGAGCTATTTTCTGTGCCTCTAGTTCTATAGAAATTGAACCACTACCACTATCTACGCCTTTTTGTTGCCAGTCTACATTGGCAATTGCTGCAAGCTCTCCGATATTACATCGAATTGCCGCAAATTTTATTTCCTCCAATAATTGCTGTACTGTTTGTTTCCGGTAAGTCGTTGCACCTGCTGCAACAGGATCTAAAACAACCGGAATGCCAAGAACATTTGCTTTTTTCCCTGCAAGTAACATGGATTCTTTCATTCGCTCATTAAGGGTCCCGATATTGATCAATAAACCTGAGGCGATTGTGACCATTTCTTCAACTTCATGACCGTCATCAGCCATGACTGGTGAAGCGCCTACTGCTAATAAGCCATTTGCTTGGAAATTAGCAACAACATAATTCGTCATGCAATGAATAAGTGGATTTTGTTTACGGATCGTTTGGAATATCAATTTAAGTCCTCCTCGTTGGATGGACGTAAGCGTGCAAAAAAGGCTCTTTGCGTGCAAAAAACACGTAAAAGAGCCTTTCATCAGTAAGTCGATGTGAATTGCTCCCTACGTCAGTATTAACTAACAGGTTCAAAGGGTCAGGTTTTACCTTCTCAACTCTAATTGAGTCCCCCTGCAATTATGCTTTTAGTTGACCAAAATGTACCATATTATTCATTCACGTTCAATAGGGAGTTTTTTATTTTTATTCAGCAATTCTGTGCGAAAGCGATGATTACGCCAAGTTGAAATAAATAGAAGCAATACGTGACTGATGCCATATAGCGGGGCATGATAGTTGTCACGACTTTAATGAATTAGAGTGAATTCCATTGAAAATGATAAAAATTGAGTTTTATAATGGGCGTAACAAAAGGGGGCAATTGCCATGAAACGAGAAGATTTAATCGCACCAGAATGGTATAACATTTCAGAGGAAATTGAAAAGTATGCACAGGATCCTACCAAAAATGCATTATTAATTTATAGCGAAGACGAGGAAATTCAGTACTTATCATATACAACTTTACTTGAAAAGGCGAATCAGGCAGCACATGTATTTACCTCCCAAGGTTTAAAAAAAGGCGATGTTATTTTAGTCATGGTACCGAGGTCAGTGGAAGCATATATCGTATATATTGCAGCTTTGAAGGCAGGGTTAACGATTATTCCTAGTTCAGAAATGCTGAGAACTAAAGATATTGAATATCGAATCAATCATGCCGATGCAAAAGGAGTTGTTGCATTTGAGCCTTATATTGAACAATTTGATAATGTGGAAAATTTACAAGCAATAAAGCAATTTGTCATTGGTCATGCACATGAGCCTTGGCAACCGTTGCTTGAAAAAATGCAAGGCCAACCAACATCTTATATAAGCTCTACTCCAACTAAGTGTACAGACATTGCATTTTTAGCATATACAAGTGGTACAACAGGCAATCCAAAGGCAGCGGTACATACACATAGCTGGGGTTACGCACACTTGCGAACTACTGCGCCAAATTGGTTAGGGGTTCAAGAGGGTGACATTGTTTGGGCAACAGCAGCTCCAGGCTGGCAAAAATGGATTTGGAGTCCGTTCCTCGCTACTTTAGGAAGTGGTGCAACAGCATTTGTATACAAAGGTCACTTTGATGCGGCAACTTACTTTGCACTGATTGAAAAATTCAATATTAATATTCTATGTTGCACACCAACCGAATATCGATTTATGGCGAGTCTTGAAAATTTACAAGATTTTAATGTAAGTACAATACGTCAGGCTGTGTCAGCAGGTGAACCTTTAAATAGTGAAGTGATAAAAGTATTTTCCGAAGTTTATAATTTACAAGTACGAGATGGCTATGGACAAACAGAGAATACATTACTTGTTGGTACAATGGTAGGGATGGAGTCTAGAATGGGATCAATGGGCAAACCTACTCCGGGTAATACTATTGAAATTATAAATGATATTGGAAATCCTGTTGCGGTTGGGGAAGTTGGAGATATTGCTGTACACTGTGAAACACCCGCGTTATTTAAAAAATATTTAAACGATCCAGAGCGAACAAATTTACAATTTAGAGGCGATTGGTATATTACCGGAGATCGTGCATACAAAGATAATGACGGTTATTTTTGGTTTGAAGGACGTGGGGATGATGTCATTATTTCTTCTGGGTATACGATTGGCCCATTTGAGGTAGAAGATGCGTTGTTAAAGCATCCGGCTGTGAAAGAAACTGCCGTTGTTGCAAGTCCAGATAAGATTCGTGGAAATATCGTGAAGGCGTTTGTTGTGCTCTGTGAAGGAGAAGTTGGTAATGAAACACTTATAAAAAAACTGCAAAGCCATGTAAAAACTTTAACAGCCCCATATAAATATCCTCGTGCGATTGAATTTGTTACTGAGCTGCCAAAGACTTCATCAGGCAAAATTCGTCGTGTCGAATTACGAGAGCAAGAAAAAATCCATTCTATCACTCATCATTAATTTCCTAGGAAATAATGTCGAAAATCAAAGTTCCTGCTTTTTTATGAACTTTGATTTTTTTTATAATATTAGGTAATGTATTATAGGTTGAATAAGTTAAAGCTTTTGCAAAGTGTTGGAGATCAACTTCGTGTTAAGGCGATAAGCCATATTATTGCAATAAGTATGAAACAAATTATGATATTCATGAGGAGGCAGAAAAAAATGAATGGTAAAAGGTGGGCTGCTTTAATAATTGCAGGTGTGCTTTTAGTATTTTCATTAGGAATGAACACTATTTTTGCAATATTTAAATCAGATTTCTTTAGCAGTTTTGATAGCTTGGTTGCTGGAGACGACTTGATGGTATTAGAAGAGGTAAAAGAAAGCGGCAATATGGATAAACGTATTGCATATTTAAAGGTTGATGGTACGATTCAAGATGTTGGATCAAGTACATTATGGCAACCAATTTCTTATGATCATCAATTTTTCTTAAATCAATTAGATAATATTTTATATGATGAGACTGTGGAAGGTATCGTCTTAAGTGTTAATACACCAGGTGGCGGTGTCAAGGAATCAGCAGAAATATATAAAAAGCTGTTGAAAATTAAAGAAGAGCGACAAATTCCAATCTATGTATCTATGGATTCGATGGCAGCTTCAGGTGGTTATTACATTTCAGCACCTGCAGATAAAATTTTTGCGCAACGCGATACAATTACAGGTTCGATTGGTGTCATTATGCAATCTATTAATTATCAGGCGTTAGCAGAAAAAGTTGGTGTGAAATATGAAACGTTTAAATCTGGTGAACATAAGGATATGCTTAGTCCAATGCGTGAAGTGACACCGGAAGAGCGTGCTATGATGCAAGACATGATTAATGAAACGTATCAAGAATTCGTTAGTATTGTTGCAAATGGACGTAATATGTCTGAACCAGATGTGAAAAAAGTGGCTGATGGTCGAATTCTTAGTGGTAAGAAGGCCCTTGAAGCAGGGTTAGTTGATGAGATTGGTGATGAGGAAGCAACAATTACTGCATTGCGTAAAGACTTTGGTTTAGAGGACGCAGAATTATTCGAGTATACATATGATGTGGGTGGCTGGCAATCATATGTTGGGATGAAAATTGGATCCATATTTGGTCCATCAGCAGAGGAAAAAATGCTGATGAAAATTATGGCGGACTATAAAGCACCTAAAATGATGTACTTATATGGCGAATACTAAGGAGGGAGTACAATGACAAACAATGAGATTGTTATGCAAGGGTCACCCTCTATGGAGAATGCTCACCTAATGGATGAGCCAATTACGAATAAGATTTATGCATTAAAAACGGCAGGCTTTTGGATACGTTTTTGGGCATTTTTAATAGATGGATTAATAATTTCTGCAGTAGGTGGGATTCTCGTTAACCCAATTTTTTATTTAATGGATTGGTCATTATCTGAAACAGTGTGGTATGCACCGATTTCGATTATATCCGCTATTCTCTATTACAGTTATTTCGTATTAATGACGAGATTTTTTGGGCAAACATTAGGGAAAATGATATTTGGATTACGTGTTATTTCATTAAAGCATGAGAATCTGACTTGGTCAGATGTATTATTCCGTGATTGGATCGGGCGCATCATCAACACCGTTTTTATGCCACTTTATATTCTTGTAGGCATCTTACCGAACAATCAAGGTTTACACGATTACTTCGCGGATACAACAGTTGTTCATGAAAAAATATATATAGAAAAAAATATTGTGGAACCTCCTTTGCCAATCAAAGAGGAAAAGACTGAACCAGTATCTTTAGAGGAAAAATCAGAACTTGAAAAGCTAGAAGAAAAAAACGAAGAATAATGGCTAGAGCTGTCTCATTGCAGAGGCAGCTCTTTATTTTGGGTGATTCATCATTAGTTAGTTGGGAAATCAACCCTACATTATGGTGATGAACTTGGAAAAAGGTGCAACGTTAAGTAAATATGGCTGAATAGATGTGAAAGATTTTTCAAAACTATTTTTGATAAGCTGTCTCAGTTGCAATTAATTCCCTCCATTTAGTAATATTAAGTACATATGATGATTAGGAGGCGTTTACATGGCACAAGTAACATTTAAAAATGGTCCAGTAACACTTGTAGGGAACGAAGTAAAGGTTGGAGATCAAGCACCAGATTTCACTATATTAGCGAATGACCTGTCACCTGTTACATTAAAAGATTCAGAGGGGAAAATTCGTTTATTTAGCGTTGTACCATCATTAGATACTGGTGTATGCGATGCACAAACACGTCGTTTTAATGAAGCAGCAGCTGACTTAGGTGATAATGTAGTAATTTATACAGTATCTGTTGACCTTCCATTCGCTCAAAAACGTTGGTGTGGTGCAGCGGGTATTGATGCAGTTCAAACAGTTTCAGATCACCGTGACCTATCATTTGGTGAAGCATATGGTGTCTATATTCAAGAGTTACGTCTTCTAACACGCGCAGTATTTGTTGTGGATGCAAATGACAAAGTGACATATGTGGAATATGTTCCTGAAGCAACAGACCATCCAAACTATGAAGCGGCAATTGCGGCTGTCAAAGCACTAGCATAATTTATTGATTTTAGGCTAAGATATTACTAGACAAAGGAGCTGTGACAAGTTTTTGTCACGGCTCTTTTCTGCTTGAAAGGAAGTTGTGTATGGAAAATATCGAGAAGTTGTTTGGTATGCTAAATGAACATGCTGAAAAGATAGAAAAAGAACATAATATTACATTGCTAGAGGGTATTCTAGATGGCTTAGAGGCATGGCTAGATGGGGAAGTTGATTTTTCACAAGAAGGTGCTACAAAGGAAGATGTGCGCAAAGCAATTCAAATTGCTGTTTTAAAGGGAATGCGAAAAGGCTCTCAGCCGAATCATCAGATGACACCAGATACTCTTGGGTTATTAGTTGGTTATTTTGTGGAGCAACTATTTGCAGAACGTCTAAAAACCGAAAAAATTTCTATTTTAGATCCAGCAGTAGGTACAGGGAATTTACTCCTAACAGTTATGAACTTATTAGACGAGAAAATAGAGGCAACAGGTGTAGAGGTTGATGAACTACTTATTCGTATAGCTGCTGCAACAGCTGATTTGACAGAGCAGCCCGTTTCCTTATACCGTCAAGATGCGTTACAAGATTTATTAGTAAGTCCTGCAGATGCTATTGTTTGTGATTTACCCGTAGGATATTATCCGAATGAAGATATCGCATTAGACTATGAGCTGTGCCCTTCAGAAGGGTTGAGCTATGCGCATCATTTATTTATTGAGCAATCCATTAACTACACGAAGGATGGAGGCTATCTATTTTTCCTTGCACCAACGCATCTCTTTGAATCTGAGCAATCGAAACAACTGCATAAATACATTCAAAAGCATGCTTGGATTCAAGCAATTATTCAATTGCCAGATACAATGTTCGCCAATAAAGCACTCGAAAAGAGCATTGTCATTTTACAAAAGCAAGGTAAGGATTTCAAAGCTCCAAAAGAGGTGCTATTAGCAAAAGTACCAAATATGCAAAATAAACAAGCTCTAGCTATGTTCTTTGAAAAAGTAAAGATGTGGCAAGAAGGGAAATAAGTAAAAAAAGGTATCCAATATTGGATACCTTTTATGTAATACAAAATTAATTTTCAGGTGTGCGGATAACAAGTACGTCACATTTAGCTGAGCGTACAATCGCTTCAGATACTGAACCGATTAGGAAGCGTTCTACTGCATTTAGACCAGTTGCACCACAGATGATTAAGTCTGCGTCTACAATTTTAGAAAGCTCTTTTGTAATGATATTTTTTGGTGAGCCATATTCAATTACAAGGTTAATATTTGTTAAGCCTTCTTCTTCAGCTTGTTTTTTGTAACCATTTAGTAGCTCTTCAGAGAATGCTTGAGCACGCTCTGCAATCGAACGGTCATATGCTTCAATAGCAGCAAAAGAACGTGTATCAATAACATTTACTAAATTTAATACAGCACCATCGTTACGTTTTGCTACGTCAATTGATTTACGGAAAGCGTACTCAGCTTCCTTCGAACCGTCTACTGCAACTACAATGCTTTTATATTTATTAGCCATTTGTATTACCTCCCTGATTTGTATATGTTGATTATACCAAATGATTTTCTAAAGGAAATACTTTCCGGAAGAAAAAATGTGAAAAAATGAAGGCGTTTACAGTTGTTCTGTTTATCATCATAACATAGGGGATTCACATTCCTCTAAGGCGCTGTGAACGCCAAGGAGCTGTACAACCTTCACTTCTATCAACTAATAAAAGGTATATATTTTAATAAATGTCATACCGGAAGAAAGATAAGTATTGGAAAATTACTGCCGTATAGTTTGAAAATTTAGCGTTATAAAAATATTATTAATTTTTTCTATTATTATTTTAATTAAAGCATTTTTTGTTTATGTTTGGTAATATGGAAATGCAAGGGGTGCATCAATACATCGAAGAGTATGTAACAAAATGTGCTTATTTTTTAGGTAATGGAAGGGGATAGGGAAGATGAAGATTGGTATTCCAAAAGAGATTAAAAACAATGAAAATCGTGTAGCCATGACACCAGCAGGGGTTGTTACATTAACAAATTCAGGTCATGAAGTGTACATTGAAACTGGAGCAGGTTTAGGCTCAAGCTTTACAGATGCAGACTACGTTGCTGCAGGCGCACAAATTGTGGATACGGCAAAAGAAGCATGGGCGCAAGAAATGATTATGAAAGTAAAAGAACCTGTAGCGTCAGAATACGATTACTTCTATGAAGGTCAAATCTTATTTACTTATTTACATTTAGCGCCAGAGCTTGAATTAACGCAGGCACTTTTAAATAAAAAAGTTGTAGGTATTGCTTATGAAACAGTGCAATTAACAAATGGTTCTTTACCGCTTTTAACACCAATGAGTGAAGTTGCTGGTAAAATGGCAACGCAAATTGGTGCTCAATTCTTAGAAAAAAACCATGAAGGTAAAGGTATTTTACTAGGTGGCGTATCAGGTGTACCACGTGGTAAAGTTACAGTGATCGGTGGCGGTATAGCTGGAACAAACGCGGCGAAAATAGCAGTCGGAATGGGTGCTGATGTAACGGTAATTGATTTAAGCCCAGAGCGTTTACGTCAATTAGAAGATTTATTTGGCCGTGATGTACAAACATTAATGTCCAATCCATATAATATTGCAGAATCAGTGAAAAACTCAGATTTAGTAGTTGGAGCCGTTTTAATTCCTGGAGCGAAAGCACCGAAGCTAGTTTCTGAGGAAATGATTCAGTCAATGCAACCAGGCTCAGTAGTAGTCGATATTGCTATTGACCAAGGCGGTATTTTTGAGACATCTGATCGAGTGACGACACATGATAATCCAACTTATGTAAAACATGGGGTTGTGCATTATGCAGTAGCAAATATGCCAGGAGCTGTACCACGTACATCAACAATTGCTTTAACAAATAATACAATTCCTTATGCACTTCAAATTGCTAATAAGGGTTATAGACAAGCATGTGTTGAAAACGCAGCATTGAAACTGGGTGTTAATACTATTGATGGACATCTTGTTTACAAGGCTGTTGCAGATTCTCAAGGTTTGCCATATGTAAATGTTGATGAGTTAATTCATTAAGTAAAATAACAAAAGGAAGCACCGTGTTTATGGTTGCTTCCTTTTATGTTGTTGAAAACTATTCCTCTTTGCAAAACGAGGGTTGATTTCCGTTCCGACTGAGCGCTTTGTAGCTGTCGCTTTGCTTTCGCTACAGAAAACATTTGCCGCTGACGCTTCGCTTTCGCGCAGAGCAGAGCTTCCTGGGGGCGTCCGATGAGCCGCTTCACTCGCGCTGCTCGCTCCAGGGTATCGGGCCAACACTATGTTGGTCGCGAAGGCGTTATCACAGGACGTGATGCCCTTAGCCTTTGTTCTCCTATATCGCTGATCCCCAAGGAGTCGCTCAGTCGCCACTCCAATCAACTAATTCACACATAGCGTGTATTTTCAAATATGTCACTTCAATTTATAGTTATAAAACTAAACTTCAGCAAAGTTTTATCTGTGCGAAAGCGAGTAGTCTTAAATGGAAATCACCCTCATTTAAAGCGCCACAACATTCACAAAGATTCCCTTGACCTTTTCAACACTAAAAAGGAAGCACCTTGTAGGTTGCTTCCTTTTTCTTGAATAAACTTACAGTACAATCAAGTCTTTCGGGAATTTTGTTAGTATTTCTACCCCGTCTTTTGTTACTACAACATCATCTTCAATACGGACACCTGTCACATCGGACTTATAGATGCCTGGCTCAATTGTGAAGACCATGCCTTCTTCCATAGTCATTTCATTTGCGCCTGTAACAGATGGGAATTCATGTACAGAAATGCCGAGCCCATGACCAAGTCGGTGTGTGAAGTATTCGCCATAGCCTGCTTCAGTAATAGTATCACGAGCAATTTTATCTAAATCCATTGCGCGAACACCTGGCTTCACGGCTGCAATAGCATTTGTGTTAGCAGCTAGTACTGTGTTATAAATTTCCTTTTGTGCTTCACTAGGTTCACCAAAGGCAACTGTACGTGTAATGTCAGAACAATAACCATCGTAAATTACGCCAAGGTCGAATAAGATCATATCGCCCTTTTCTATTTTTCGAGCACCTGGTTTACCATGTGGAGAGGCTGTTTTTGGACCACTCAACACCATTGTCTCAAAGGACATCTTGCAGCCTTTCTCCTGAATAGCACTTTCTATTGCTGTTAAGATTTCCATTTCTGTTTTACCTTCAGCAATTTCTTTACAGCCGATTTCGATAGCATAGTCAGCTAGTGCAGCGGCTTTACGTAATTTTTCTAATTCATTTTCCTCTTTAATTACGCGCATAGCATTGATTTTTTCATCAAGGCGGACGAAACTTGCCTGTGGAAATGATTGTTGTAGGGCTTCTAAACGCTCTACAATAAGTTGACCTTTTTCAATAGCAAACTTTTGTGGATTAACATTACGAGCTTTTATCGCTTGTGCAAGAACTTCCATTGAATTTTCAGTATCTTGGTGGCCGATGACTTCATAAGACCAACCTGCATCCTTCGCATCTGGGATCTCCATTTTTGGACAAATTAAAAAAGGTTCTGCCTCTTTAAAAATCATCACACCTAGCAATCTCTCATGTGGATCACTTTTAAAGCCTGAAACGTAAAAAACATTGTCTGGTGTCGTTACGAAAGCGGCATCAATTTGGTTTTGTTGTAAATAACTTTGAATTTCTTTAACCTTTGACATAAACAGTTCCTCCTCTTATTGCACTGAAAAATTTCCATGTGCTTGGCTAAACTAATAGCCTAACCGGGATGAGGCTTCGACTTTTGAGCGATTTATAACTCTAATTCGATGCTTCATTTTTGTACGAATGAATAATTGTCTCCCTACAAGTTATACTTTGTGGGGAAAGAATCTATTATTCTCTATACAAGCATATCAAAAAAAGGGAAAAATCGCATGGATAGCGAATAAAAATGGTGTAGAACAATATGTACCGCAGGGAGGAAACGTAATGGAAATTAGTTATCATGGACATTCTGTTGTCAAAATTCAATCAAATGGGAAAACAATCTTGATAGATCCATTCATTAATGGGAATGGGCAAACAGATTTAAAGGTTGCTGAGGAAGCACCGGATATAATCTTACTTACACATGGCCATAATGATCATGTTGGTGATACAGTGGAGCTTGCAAAGAAAAAAGATGCACTTGTCATTGCGCCAAATGAGTTAGCCAATTGGATTTCTTGGCAAGGAGTGAAAGTGCACCCGATGCATATAGGGGGAGCCAAGGAATTTGATTTTGGTAAAGTGAAGTTTACGCAAGCTTTCCACGGTTCGTCATATGTAACTGAAAATAACGAAATTATTTATATGGGAATGCCTGCTGGAATTTTACTATTTATCGAAGGAGTAACAATTTATCATGCAGGGGATACAGCTTTGTTTAGTGATATGAAACTAATAGGAGAACGCCATCCTATTGACATTGCATTTTTACCAATTGGTGATAATTTTACGATGGGTCCAGAAGACGCAGCTTGTGCAGTGTCATTTTTGAAGCCGAAAATTGTCGTACCAGTTCATTACAATACATTCCCTCCAATCGAGCAGGATCCACAAATTTTTGCAGATTTAGTGCAAAATGCAGAGGTTCAAATTTTAAAAGCGGGTGAAAAAGTAAACTGTTCCTAATCAGTGACACTGCTGTACTATATGAGTTGGCACCGCGTGCGTAGTTGAAACGGTGGGAAAAGTATAACAAATTCATCACTTTATATTAAATATTTTTATAAAAAATATGGTACACTAAGAGCAGAATTGATGATTGAGAAATAGGTGATATTTTGTCTACAAAACATGAGAGAATTTTACAATACATCGAATCATTACCCGTTGGTGATAAAATTTCAGTACGTCAAATTGCAAAGGAAATGCAGGTGAGTGAAGGAACGGCATACCGTGCTATTAAAGAAGCGGAAAATCGTCGTTTAGTAAGCTCTATTGAACGTGTTGGAACAATTCGTATTGAGAAGAAAAAGAAAGAAAATATTGAGCGATTAACCTTCGCAGAAATCGTAAATATTGTAGATGGCCAAGTTTTAGGTGGAAAAACAGGTCTACATAAAACGTTAACGAAATTTGTTATTGGTGCCATGCAATTAGAAGATATGATGCGTTATACAGATGCAGGAAGCTTGCTTATCGTTGGTAACCGTTTTAAAGCACATGAAAATGCACTTCGAGCTGGTGCAGCTGTTTTAATCACAGGGGGCTTTGATACAACTGAGGAAAACAAATTACTTGCAGATTCCTTGGACTTACCGATCATTTCAACAAGCTATGATACCTTTACTGTGGCAACAATGATTAACCGCGCAATTTATGACCAATTAATTAAAAAAGATATTTTATTTATTGAAGATATTTTTGTGCCGATGACTGATACTTCTGTTCTTCGAAATGATGAAACAATTCAACATTTCCACAAGCTAAATGAACGAACAACTCATGGTGCATTTCCTGTTGTGACAGCAAACAATAAGCTTGTTGGGATGATTACAGTAAAAGACGTTATCGGTCGCGAAGAAAACGAGTTTATTGAAAAGGTTATGACGAAAAATCCGATTGCTGGATCGATGAAAATGAGTGTTGCTTCTGCAGGACATCGTATGATTTGGGAAGGGATTGACCTGTTACCAATTGTCGATGATGATAATATTTTGCAAGGTGTAATTAGTCGACAAGATGTATTAAAGGCGCTTCAGCTTGCTCAAAGACAACCTCAGCATGGTGAAACGATTGATGATTTAGTGAAAAATGAGATGAAGGTGCTTGGCGATGAAGAATTAATCGTAGAATTTAAAGTAACTCCTCAAATGACAAACCAATACGGGGCAATTTCTTATGGAGCATTTACAACTTTGTTAGCGGAAGTTGGTTCATTCTCATTAAAGCGTCGTAAACGTGGGGATGCAGTTGCCGAAAACATGACGATTTATTTCATCAAGCCTGTGCAAATGGAAAGCACACTTACTGTAAAGCCTCGAATATTAGACATGAGTCGTAAGTTTGTGAAAATGGACTTCGAAGTGTTTAATCAACAAATGCTTGTTGGGAAGGCAATGATGATGTTCCAACTACTGGAGCGTTAAGAAAACAGAAAAAGGGATGGTCTAGGGTAAATGCTAGACCATCCCTTTCACTTCTTTCTGCGGGTGTCCATCACCTGCCGAAATAGAGGAACTCAGTCTAAGAACGCCACATCCTGTGGCAACGACTAAGTGACCAACTTCAAGTTGTTGCTGACGCTTCGCTTTCGCACAGGCAAAACCCTTTGCTGCCGCTGCGTTAACACTACGCTTTCGCACAGAAAACATTTGTTGGCCTAAAGCCTCCGGCGGATGTCGCGGGATCGGAAGGGAGTCCAATATAGGATGTTAGCCTAAAATCATCGCATCCATGCGATAACGGCTAACTGACCTGCATCGGTAAAAGCGCCACGTCCTGTGGCATTACCGAAATGACCAACATCGTGTCGGACTTCACGCAGGCCTAAGCGCAAAGCCGATTCCAGACGCAATTATGCCGAGGTATAATTGATTATTCATTGGTTAATACGGTACTCTTCTTCAACAAATTGACCGTAGTGACGAACCTTTTTAGTATTTTCGACAATAACAAAGATGCCTAAAACGACAAGAATTGCTACAATAATAAATGTAAATAACCCTGGGAATAAATATGCTTGGTTAAAACCAAACAAAAGAATAAATGCACCGAAACTTACATTGGCTTTACTCTTATACCAATTTTTAGCAATCGGTAATGCAGAACGAAACTGTTTTGTTTTAAAATAAAAATAAAACACAAATGATATGATTATTGTAAACACAAATATTAAATTGAGCATAGTAAACCTCCTAGCATAACTAGTCATTATTGTAACGATTATTGAAGAAAAATGCTAACGGTTATTACTATCAAGTTGGGGGAAATAAATTTGAAAAGACAAATCATCGACACAATTGCTTCATATGAAACAATCATTATTCATCGCCATGTACGACCAGATCCAGACGCTTATGGATCTCAGCAAGGCTTAAAAGAGCTTATTTTAGCAAATTATCCGGAAAAGAAAGTTTTTGCTGTAGGTGAGCATGATGAATCATTATCATTTTTAGCAAATCCCGATGACATTACAGATGAAAAATACGATAATGCCTTAGTTATTGTGACAGATACGGCAAATACAGAACGTGTGGACGATCAACGCTATATAAAAGGTAAAATGATTATTAAAATAGACCATCATCCAAATGACGATTCGTATGGTGATTTACTATGGGTAGATACGAATGCGAGTTCTTGTAGTGAAATGATTTATGAGCTTTTTGAGGAAGGAAAACAAGTAGCCGACTGGATTCTACCAGATGCCTCCGCAAGATTATTATTTGCTGGTATTGTAGGAGATACAGGACGTTTCCAATTCCCTAGCACGACCGCAAAAACGTTTAAAATTGCAGGGGAGCTTATTGCATATGATTTTGATCGAAATCAAATTTTCGATGGAATGTATGAAATGGAGCAAAAGCTATTAAATTTACAGGGCTATATTTATCAAAATTTCAAAATGGATGAGTACGGAGCAGCACATATCAAGCTGACAAAGGAATTGCTAGCAGAATTCAATGTTGTACCGTCAGAGGCGTCCCTGTTAGTTGGCTGTCTTGGAAGTGTGAAAGGTATTTGTGCATGGGTGGTCTTCATTGAAGAGGTCGATCAAATTCGTGTGCGTTTACGCTCAAAAGGCCCTATTATTAACACTTTGGCGAAGGAATTTAATGGTGGTGGACATCCGCTCGCTTCAGGAGCTACAGCCTATTCATGGGAAGAAGCAGAGCGTGTTATAACGAGATTACAGGAAATTTGTAAATCATATCAATAAACATGAAAATTGAGCTCAATCGCTAAATTTTGTGGATGACATTTGTTAAATGTATGCCATATATAAGTTAGTTGATTGGAGTGGAGGCTGGGCGACTCCTTGGGGATCAGCGATATTGAGGAACGAAGGCTAAAAACATCACATCACGCCTTCGTGACCAACATCATGCTGTTGCTGTCGCTGCGCTTTCGCACAAACAAAACCAAAACCCTCTGCTGTCGCTACGTTAGCACTACGCTTTCGCGCAAAAAACATCTGTTGGCCCAAGCGGCTTATCGGACGCCCCTAGGAAAGCGCCGGCCGGAACGGAAATCAACCACTTATTATTAACATACAATATTTGGTAATGATTTGTAGAGTGTGCTTCTGCCATAATAATAAAGCTTTGAAATTAACATTTTTAAATACCTAGAAAGGAAGGGATTCATTTGACACATGTATATACGAAAATGCATACGAGTGCGGATTTATTGCAAAGTACGATTCGGCTTGAACAATTGATCCCTTTTTTACAAGAGCAAAATACTCAGGCCTGTGCAATCGTCAATTCAAAGTTGTACGGGCTTTTGCCTTTTTGTAAAGCATTGCAGCAAGCGAATATTCATGCTGTATTAGGGCTCTCGATAAACGTACAGTGGCAAGATAGAAAAGTTCCACTTGTGCTATATGCTCAGACGCAAGAAGGCTACCAGCACCTTTTAAAGATTAGTAGTGCAGTTTCGATAAGAGAGGATAATACGCTTCCGTGGAAATGGCTTGAAGGATATGCGGCGGGCTGTGTGGCATTACTTTCTTCGGATGATTTAGTAGAAACTGAGGATTGGACAGAAGTAGCAAGTGCTTTAAACAAGGTATTTGGCAATCATTTATTTATGGGGATAGCAAGACCAGCAGGAATGAAAGCCGAAAAAGAAGAAACGTTTGTGACGTGGTGTGAAACTATGAATATAACGCTAGTTGCCTCCCAAAGCTGTTATTTTTTACGACCAGAAGATCATTTCGCCTTTGAGGTTGCAAGAGCGATAGATTCAGGTGAAAAGCTTACAGACACAATGCGATCAGCTCATTTACAAGGATATTTCGCTCCGACAGAAGAGGAATGGCGAAGCTGGTTTGCTGATCATCCAGAATGGCTTGCATCTAGTGCAACGATGCTAGCGAGCTGTACGGCGGAAATTCCTGAAATGCACGTACAAATGCCTAAGTTTCCTGTTCCTACAGGTGAAACAGCCGAAAGCTTGCTTGTAAAAGAGACTTTTGCAGGATTGGCAGAACGATTAAAGCAAGCAGAGATTCCTAAAGTTTATCAGGAGCGACTTCAATACGAGCTTGAGATTATTTGTTCAATGGGCTTTGCAGATTATTTTTTAATTGTTGCAGACTTTATGCACTTTGCTAAAGAAAATCGTATTTTAACAGGCCCTGGTCGTGGTTCATCAGCAAGTTCTCTTGTAGCTTATAGCTTATCTATTACGCAAGTAGATCCATTAGTTTACGGATTATTATTCGAACGATTTTTAAACCCGGAACGTGTTACACTGCCGGATATCGATATCGACTTTGTCGACAGTAAAAGACAAAAAGTAATCCATTATGTCGCTCAGAAATATGGCAAGGCAAATGTGGCGCAAATTATTACGTTTGGCACTTTATCTGCAAAGGCAGTAGCTAGAGATGTGGCGCGTGTTTTTGGTTTTGACGCTGAAACGCTAGAGAAAATCTCGAAAATGATTCCAAATAAACCAGGAATAACATTGCAAAAAGCAGTGGCCGAATCACAAGGCTTACAAGGCTGGTTAGCTGAGGATGAAAAACATCGTCGCTGGTTAGAGGTGGCGTTAAAACTTGAAGGGGTGCCAAGAAATTCTTCCACCCATGCGGCAGGAATTGTGCTGTCACCTTCACCATTAGTTAATACGATACCGATTGAAGAAGGGCATGATGGAATTTATTGTACGCAATGGCCGATGGGAGATGTAGAAGCTTGTGGACTTGTCAAAATGGATTTTTTAGGATTGCGCAACCTGACAATTTTAGAGCAAGTGCGTTGGTCAATTTATAAAGCTGGTGGTCCTTGGATAGAGTTTGAGCTTATACCGATGCAAGATGAAAAAACATTTCAACTTCTTCAAATGGGAGATACATTAGGGATTTTCCAATTAGAATCGGAAGGTATGAAGCAAGCTTTACGTGATATTCAACCAACCCATTTTTTAGATATAGTAGCAGTCAATGCTTTGTATCGTCCTGGTCCAATGGATTTTATTCCGATGTATGCTAGACGGAAAGCGGGAAGGGAATCGGTTACTATGCCTCATCCGGCATTAGAGCCCATTTTACGAGAGACATTTGGTGTCATAGTTTATCAAGAACAAATCATGCAAATTGCCTCGGTGATGGCTGGATTTACGATGGGACAAGCGGATTTATTGCGTCGAGCGGTAAGTAAGAAAAATCGTCAAGTATTAGAAGAGCAACGTACCGCATTTGTAGATGGAGCAATGAAGCAAGGCTTTGACGTCCATGTGGCAGAAGAAGTGTATGCATTAATTGTACGCTTTGCAGACTACGGTTTCCCTAAAAGCCATGCTGTCGCATATAGCGTTATTTCCTACCAAATGGCCTATTTAAAGGCACATTTCCCGCAAAGTTTTTATTCTGCGTTATTATCAAATGCAACAGGAAATGTGGAAAAAATTCTGCAACTTGAGAATGAGGCAAAAGAGAAAGGAATTTTGTTTTACCCGCCATCATTAAAACAAAGTACAAAATTCTTTACTGTTGAGAAGGATGGAATTCGCTACAGCTTATCTGGAATAAAGGGTGTTCCCTATACATTTATAGAAAAAGTATATGCCTTACGCCAGGCGAAGCCAGAAGCATTGGATAATATTTTTGACATGGCAGTTGCATTAAGCGCACAGCATTTTAAACCAAAAGTAATGGAGTCTTTAATTTTTGCAGGGGCTCTCGATTATTTAGATAAAGATCGTGCAGTACTGATAGCGACATTGGAGGCAGCTTTGAAGCATGCAGAACTGCTAAGACCAACTGAGGATATTGATATTGAATCGACTACTACCTTTAGCTTTGGTAAGCCAAAGTATATGGAAGCGGAAGCGATGCCACAAAAGGAAAAATTGCTACACGAAAAGGAAAGTCTTGGATTTTATATATCAGCCCATCCGGTTACAGAGGAAAGAGCTTTTTGGAATGAAGTAAATAGTACGTGCAGAGAGTTAAAACAAGCGCGTGACGGAACGTATGTCAAAATGATTGGCATGATAGAAGAAGTAAAAAAAATACGCACAAAAAAAGGTGAGCAAATGGCCTTTGTTCAGCTTCAAGATGAGTTTGGAACAGTATCTGTAACCTTATTCCCTCAGGTTTTTCATCTTGTTCAAGAGCTGTTACTTGAAGATGAATTGCTTTACATTGAGGGGACACTTGAAAGACGCTTTGGTAAACCTCAAGTGAAAGTAAAACATGCGCAAGCGACGAAAAGAATATGAAATTGAAGAAAATATTAGAAACTGCATAAATTTTTTATGCAGTTTTTTCTTTACTTTTTAACAGTTATTTTGTAAGCTAGAGTCAATGTTCAAAAGTGGCCAGACCACTTTCGGTGTGTTTATGTAGCGACAGATACAATTACGCCAAGGCGGAATTGATAAGAGGAGTTGATCGTATGGATAAAAAAACCGAACAAAAGAAAGTGTTTTTGGATATCGTCCATCAATTACGACAACTTATTAAAATGGAAGAAATACAGGCTGGAGAAAAACTACCTTCTGAACGAGTCCTTTCAGAGCGTCTAGGTGTCGGGCGATCCTCTGTGAGAGAGGCATTGCGAAGCTTAGAATTGTTAGGTCTTATTGAAACGAAACATGGGGGAGGTACGTTCCTAGCTGCCACACATAAGCATCAGCTCGTAGAAATACTGTCGATGTTTATATTAGAAGATGAAAAATCGAAAAAGGATGTCGAATTAACACGACAAATTCATGAAAAGGAAGCCATTCGCGTAATAAGTTGTACAGGGACTCTGCGAACACTACCGGTGTGGGACAGTTTTTTTGTAAAGCTAGAGATAGAGGATACGATTAATTGTCGAGATGTATTACGAGAAATAATCATCACGGCGGGAAATCGTCTTTCACTAAAAGTCTGGTTTCAGTTAGCAGCTTATGATGGTGACCGTTTAAATCGAAACTCAACAGAAGAAGAAAAATTAATCATTCAAACTATGTTGAAATCGATGCAGCTTGGCTATGAAAAAGAAGCATTAAAAGCTTACGAGCAGTGGATGAAGACTTTACGAAGTAATTAGACAACAAAGGGGGAGTCAAACATGGCAATTCGCAGCATATTTAGTAAAAAGAAAGAAGACGGACAAGAAAAGGGATTTCCAGAAGGACTTATGACAAAATGTCCAGAATGCCGTCACATTCAATTAACGAAAGAATTAGAAAAAAATAACAAAGTATGCACAAAATGTGACCATCATTTCAAAATGACTGCACAGGAGCGCGTAGCATGTTTTTTAGATGAAGGTTCATTTGTTTCAATGGACGATCATTTACAAACAAGTAATCCGCTTAATTTCCCAGCTTATGTTGAAAAAATTTCAGCGGACCAACAAAAAACGGGATTAAACGAAGCCGTACTGACAGGTGTGGGTACCCTTGATGGAGAAGAAATTGTTGTAGCAATTATGGATTCTCATTTCCGTATGGGTTCAATGGGTTCAGTCGTTGGAGAAAAAATCACAAGTGCCGTAGAAAAAGCTACGGAATTACGAGTACCGTTTATTATCTTTACTGCAAGTGGTGGGGCGCGCATGCAAGAAGGCGTACTATCATTAATGCAAATGGCGAAAACGAGTGTGGCATTAAAACGTCATAGTGATCATGGACTATTGTTTATTTCAATACTAACTCATCCTACAACAGGTGGCGTTTCTGCAAGCTTTGCCTCTGTTGGAGATATTAATATTGCGGAGCCACAAGCATTGATTGGCTTTGCTGGTCGTCGAGTAATCGAAGAAACAGTAAGAGAAAAACTACCAAATGATTTCCAAACAGCAGAATTTTTATTAGCACATGGGCAGCTTGATGCAATCTTCCATCGAAAAGATTTACGAAACCAAGTAGCGTTGCTTGTAAAAATGCATACAAAAGGAGGCGTGCAACATGTCTAAAAATTTAGCTTTTGAAGAACCAGTAGTACAATTACGTGAAAAAATTGATGAATTAAAAACGATTGCTACCGAGGCAGATGTAGATATGACAGGCGAAATTGAAAAGCTTGAAACACGTCTAACACAGCTAGAACAATCTATTTATGCAAATATGAAGCCATGGGATCGTGTACAGGTTGCTAGACATCCAGAACGACCAACAACTTTACAATATATAGAAGCTATGTGTGAAAACTTTATTGAGTTACATGGAGATCGTACGTTTGGTGATGATGCGGCTATTCTTGGAGGGATTGCTCTTTTTGAAGGACAGCCAGTAACAATTGTTGGACACCAACGAGGAAAATCAACGAAAGAAAACATTCGTCGGAATTTTGGTATGCCACACCCTGAAGGATATCGTAAGGCATTGCGTTTAATGAAGCAGGCGGAGAAATTTAAACGACCAATTATTTGTTTTATTGATACGAAAGGTGCTTATCCCGGTAAGGCAGCGGAGGAACGTGGTCAAAGTGAAGCGATTGCCAGAAATCTCGTCGAAATGGCGGGCTTAACAGTACCAATTATTTCAATCGTTATTGGGGAAGGCGGAAGCGGTGGTGCCCTTGCATTAGGTGTGGCAAATCGTGTCTTTATGCTAGAAAACTCAACGTACTCTGTAATCTCGCCAGAAGGGGCAGCGTCGATTTTATGGCGTGATGGTAGCCTTGCAAAGCAAGCGGCAGAAGCAATGCGTATAACAGCACCTGACTTAAAAGAGCTTAACGTTATTGATGGAATTATCCCTGAAATAACAGGTGGAGCTCATCGCAATGTAGCAAAGCAAGCACTTTATCTAAAAGAATGTTTAAGCGACACACTAAAAACATTGAATTCTTTAAATGGCGAACAATTAATTGAAGACCGTTATGAGAAATTCAGAAAGATTGGACAATATACAGAAGCTTAAATCCATTTTTAGGTTTTTGGACATATAAATTTGCTCGTAAAGAGTTAAAAGTTGTTTCTTTTAAAAAAAAATAACCTAATGATGGAAGAATAAATGGTGCAAAATAAATTACCAAACACTTTATAAAATGTTAAATTTAGGATATTTTTGAATAGAAAGAGTGTGTGAAAGCGCATTCTTTTTATTTTTTATGTAAAAGTTATGTTTTTGTAGCCTCAGAACACTTACATAGTTTGTTTTTTCATGTTAATGTGAATAATAATAGTATCTGCAGGAGGTTCGACAATGAAAAAAATTGCCGTATTAACAAGTGGTGGAGATGCACCAGGAATGAATGCAGCTATTCGTGCGGTCGTTCGTAAGGCAGCATATCATGGAATTGATGTTGTCGGAATTAAGCACGGCTATGATGGCTTAATAAAAGGAAGTATGGAAAATCTTGATTTAGGTTCAGTAGGTGGTATTATTCAACGCGGTGGTACACATTTAAATTCAGCAAGATGTCCTGAATTTAAAGAAGCCGCTGTTCAGCAACGAGGTATAGACAATATGCGTGAAGCTGGCATTGAAGGACTAGTCGTGATTGGCGGAGACGGTTCATACCGTGGAGCTATGGATTTAGTGAAAAAAGGCTTTCCTGTTGTGGGCGTTCCAGGAACTATTGATAATGACGTACCAGGAACCGAGTATACGATAGGATTTGATACTGCGCTAAATACGGTCGTGGAATCCATTGATAAAATCCGCGATACAGCAACTTCTCATGAAAATTCCTTTATCGTTGAGGTAATGGGGCGAGATGCAGGAGACATTGCTTTATGGGCAGGTCTTGCAGCCGGTGCTGAAACAGTTTTAATTCCAGAAGAAGATTATAATTTGGATGATATTGTGGCACGCTTAGACCGTGGTGCAGCGCGTGGAAAAAAGCATAGCATTATTATTGTCGCTGAAGGCGTTATGTCAGGTAGTGAGTTGGCAAAGCTATTATATGAAAAAACAGGAAAAGAGACACGTGTTTCTGTTCTTGGACATATCCAACGCGGTGGTTCACCTACTGCGCGTGACCGTGTTCTAGCGAGTCAATTCGGTGCACATGCAGTTGAATTGCTAATGGAAGGAAAGTCTGGCAGGGCGGTAGGTATCCGTAATCATCAAGTGATTGACTATGATATGCCTGAGGCTTTCGAAAAAAATCATGAGGCAGATGTAAGCTTATATACTTTAATGAAAGAACTATCCATATAATTTGATATAAAAACGGAGTGGGCAGAAAATGAGAAAAACAAAAATCGTATGTACAATTGGTCCAGCAAGTGAGTCACCAGAAGTTTTAGAGAAACTAATTGAAGCAGGTATGAATGTAGCACGCTTAAACTTTTCGCATGGTTCTCATGAAGAACACGAAGTACGCATTAATTTAATTCGCGAAGTAGCACAAAAATTAGGGAAACCAGTTGGAATTTTGCTGGACACAAAAGGTCCTGAAATTCGTACGCATAATATGAAAAACGGAGAATTGCATTTAGCAGCTGGGCAAGTTATTGATATTTCAATGACGGAAGTTGAAGGAACAGAAACTAGCTTCTCTGTAACGTACGAACGTTTAATCGAGGATGTTGAGCAAAACGCCATTATTTTATTAGATGATGGACTTATTCAACTACGTGTATTAGCAAAAGATATGGAAAAAGGTCTTATTCATACGATTGTTGAAAATGCAGGTGTTTTAAAAAATAAAAAGGGTGTTAACGTGCCGGGCGTTTCTGTACAACTTCCTGGAATTACAGAAAAAGATGCACAGGACATTTTATTCGGTATTAAGCAAGGTGTTGATTTTATTGCAGCCTCGTTCGTTCGTCGAGCAAAGGATGTACTTGAAATTCGAGAATTACTTGAACAAAATGGCGGTAACCACATTCAAATTATCCCGAAAATCGAGAATCAAGAGGGTGTCGATAATATCGATGAAATCATCTTAGTCTCAGATGGATTAATGGTAGCGCGTGGTGATCTTGGTGTAGAAATCCCGGCAGAAGAAGTACCGCTTGTACAAAAGAAATTAATTTTAAAATGTAATCAAGTAGGTAAACCAGTTATTACAGCTACACAAATGCTAGATTCGATGCAACGTAATCCACGTCCAACAAGAGCAGAGGCTAGTGACGTAGCAAACGCAATTATCGATGGTACAGATGCAATTATGCTTTCTGGTGAAACTGCAGCAGGACTATATCCAGTAGAGTCTGTACAAACAATGAATAAAATCGCACAGCGTACAGAAAATTCATTAGACTATAAGGCAATCGTCTCTACTCGTAGTCGTGAAAAAGAAGCAAATATGACGGAGGCAATTTCTCAGGCAGTAGCTTACACTTCGATTAACTTAGGTGTAAAGGCCGTACTTGCACCAACAGAAAGTGGTAATACAGCTAGAATGATTGCAAAATATCGCCCAGGTGTACAAATTGTCGCGGTAACGGGTTCTACCAATACAGCTCACGCATTAACACTAGTTTGGGGGGTATTCCCAGTTGTTTGCCAACGTGTTACGACAACAGATGAAATTTTAGAGCTAGCTGTTGATGAAAGCTTGAAACATGGCTTTGTAACGCATGGTGATGCAGTTGTTATTACAGCAGGTGTACCAGTAGGTGAAGCAGGTACTACTAACTTAATGAAGGTACACATCATCGGAGATTTATTAGCTCGTGGTCAAGGAATCGGTAAAGCTTCAGTAGTAGGTAAAACAGTTGTTGCTAAAAATGCAGCAGAGGCACTAGCTTATGATACAGACGGATGCATTATAGTAACGGTTGGTTCAGATCGTGACATGATGCCAGCACTTGAAAATTGTATCGGTCTGATTACGGAAGAGGGCGGGCTTACAAGTCATGCAGCAGTTGTAGGACTAAGCCTTGGCATCCCTGTTATCGTTGGAGTAAAAGAAGCTACTACACTGATTCGTCACGGTCAAGAAATTACAATGGATGCTGAAACGGGAGTTATTTACAAAGGGCATGCAAGTGTTCTTTAATTTCTTTCAGTGGTTGTCCCCGAAAGAAATTAAATCTCCGGTCGATTGTGAACGCAAAATGATGCCGAGACAAAATTGAATCTATAATAAAAAGCTCTAGTGCAACATAGTTGTACTGGAGCTTTTCTTATATTAAAGAAGAAAATAGCATTTTGTGAGCTAATTTTGCTTAGTTTTAACTATAAAAAGAGTAGCTTCGGCTTGTCTTTAAATAGTACCTTTGTTTTTTTATGAAACTTAATGGGCTATAATAACGTATATAAGGTATAGTGTTTTCAGCTAGAAAGGAGAAAAATATGAGAAAAATTTTTCTTGGTTTCATTGTCTATGCATTAGCCGAGTTGGCGTTATTAATAGTAGTTGGTCAAAATATTGGTATTTTAATTACATTACTGCTTATAGTCGCTACGAGCATTATAGGTATTTATGTAGTGAAAAATAAAGGTATGAATTCTGTGCAAAAGGTTAAAAATACGATAGCACGAGGAGAGGCTCCAGGGCCAGCATTAGTTAACACCGTTTTAAATTTCAGTGGTGGTGTACTTCTAGTATTACCAGGTTTTATAACAGATCTTGTTGGTTTATTATTGTTACTGCCTTTTTCTCGCAAAATGTTCCAACCAATCTTTTATTATTGGATGCGGAAAAAAATGAAAAAGGGTCAATTTATCATCGTTCAAAAATAGCATTTTCCTTTAGTTTAACAGCCAAAAATAAAAATACGGGGCTAAGTAAAATGCCGTAAAAACCAAATAATAAAATAGAGGCAGCACTGATGAAAAAGGTGTGGAAAGTCCGTAATTGTAATGTGTTTGACCAAAGCATGGAATCAGCTAGCTGCCTTGTTAATTGAACGAAGAGATATAAAAGTAAAATAGCTACACATAAAAAGGTATTGCCTTTTAAGTAAAAGTAAATGCTCATGGGTACAAGAAATACGCCAATCCCAAAGAACGGAAGTACATCTGCAAATGCAACTATAAAAGCTTTGATGATGGCTTGTTCAAATTGAAGAATCATGAAGCCCCCACATAGGATGAGTAGAGTAATTGTGAACAACTGAAACTCCACATACAAAAAGTAATGAAATAGCTGCATCATTTTAGAAAAATGCGACTGCCACTCATTGCGAAATTTTTTTGGCACATATTGAAAAAACCAATATCGGGATTTGCGAGTTTCCAATAGGGCAAAATAGTAAGCGACAAGGAATATAAATACTTCAATTACATGTTTCATTAATAGTTGGAAAATATTAGCCATGTATAAAAAGATTGAATCGAAAATTGAAAGCGATTTTTCCTTTAAAACTTGGATAAACATTGATTCATATTCGTTGAAAAGTGGGAAATTTTGTAGTGTATCTCGAATTTCAGGGAAGATAAGAATAATGCTGTTTATAGAAATGATAACGAGAAGGAAAATGCAAGTTAGAATAAGTGCTTCCACGATAATAGCTGCTAGCCAATAGGCAATCCTACAATAAGAATGAAGGAATTTTATGATAGGATACGTAGAAAAAGACAAAAAAATCGCGAGAGATACAGGTAATACGAACCACAATATTGTTAAGTAGAATATAAAAAACAAAACACTTATAGTTCTTTCGTATGAAAAATATTTAATATTCCTCATTTTTACAAATTCACCCCGTTTCAATTGATAAATTAATGTCAAAATACAAAAAAGAATCTCTTTCAGGCGTATATATAATCGCTCGTGCACCTTTTTCTTTATTCGGAGGTTTTTCATTCACAAAGCTGTCAAAAATGATTATAATAGCAATTGTAAGCGATTTACTTAATGGTTCATATGAGCAAAAAACGTAAATGCGACCTAATAACTGCATTTACAACTAAAAAATATAAATATGAGGGAGCGATAATTTATGTCAGCAACTAAAGGTTTAGAAGGTATCGTAGCAGCGGAATCTAAAATCAGTTCAATTATCGATGACACACTTACATATGTTGGTTACAACATTGATGATTTAGCAGTGAACGCGTCATTCGAAGAGGTAATTTATTTATTATGGCATACTCGTTTACCAAAAGCAGACGAGCTAGCTGAATTAAAACAACAATTGGCAGACAACATGTCTATTCCGCAAGCAATTGTAGACCAATTCAAAACATACCCACTTTCAACTGTACATCCAATGGCTGCACTACGTACTGCAGTATCTTTACTTGGTGTATTCGATGAAGAAGCGGATGTTATGGATACAGAAGCTAACTATCGTAAAGCTATCCGTTTACAAGCTAAAATTGCAACAGTAGTTACTGCATTTGCGCGTGTTCGTAAAGGTTTAGAGCCAGTTGCTCCAAAACCAGAATTAGGATATGCTGCAAACTTCTTATACATGCTTAAAGGTGAAGAACCAGCAGCAATCGAAGTTGAAGCATTCGACAAAGCATTAGTATTACATGCTGATCACGAATTAAATGCATCTACATTCACAGCACGTGTATGTGTAGCTACATTATCTGATGTTTATTCTGGTGTAACTGCAGCTATCGGTGCTTTAAAAGGACCACTTCATGGTGGTGCAAATGAGCAAGTTATGAAAATGTTATCTGAAATCGGCTCACTTGAAAACGTTGAATCTTATATTCAAAATAAATTAGATAACAAAGAAAAAATCATGGGCTTCGGTCACCGCGTATACCGCAAAGGCGACCCACGTGCACCACACTTACGTGTAATGTCACAAAAATTAACTGAGCTAACTGGTAAACCAGAGCTTTATGAAATGTCAGTTAAAATCCATGACATGATCGTAGAACAAAAGAAATTACCTGCAAACGTAGACTTCTTCTCTGCGTCAGTGTATGATTCTTTAGGTATTGATCATGACCTATTCACACCAATTTTCGCAGTATCACGTACTTCTGGTTGGGTAGCTCATATTCTTGAGCAATATGCTAACAACCGCCTAATCCGTCCACGTGCAGAGTATGTTGGACCAGGCATGCAAAAATATGTTCCAATCAGCGAGCGCTAATTCGGAAAATATGCTAGAATATTTGGGACTGTGTTACTGATAACACAGTCCTATGATTATGAATTTAGGAGGCAACATCAATGTCAAACAAAATTGTAGTTGAAAATGGCGTACTTAATGTACCAAACAATCCAGTGATTCCTTTCATCGAAGGTGACGGAATCGGTCCAGATATTTGGGCTGCAGCATCACGCGTAATCGACGCAGCAGTAGAAAAAGCTTACAACGGCGAAAAGAAAATCGAATGGTTAGAAGTTTTAGCTGGTGAAAAAGCATTCAACCAAACTGGTGAATGGTTACCACAAGAAACTTTAGACAAAATTAACGAATACCTAATCGCAATCAAAGGTCCTCTTACTACTCCAATTGGTGGTGGTATCCGCTCTCTAAACGTAGCATTACGTCAACAGCTTGACCTATATGTATGCTTACGTCCAGTACGTCACTTTGATGGAGTACCTTCTCCAGTTAAACGTCCAGAAGACGTTGATATGGTTATCTTCCGCGAAAACACAGAAGACATCTATGCTGGTATCGAATTCGAATCTGGTTCTGAACAAGCACAAAAAATCATCAACTTCCTACAATCTGAATTTGGTGTTAACCAAATCCGCTTCCCAGAAACTTCTGGTATCGGTGTAAAACCTGTATCTAAAGAAGGTACTGAGCGTTTAGTACGTTCTGCTATCGAATATGCTATTACTCATAAACGCCCATCTGTTACTTTAGTACACAAAGGTAACATCATGAAATTCACTGAAGGTGGATTCAAAAAATGGGGTTATGAATTAGCTGAAAAAGAATTTGCTGATCAAACATTCACTTGGAACCAATATGATGCTATTAAAGCTGAACAAGGTGAAGAAGCAGCGAACAAAGCACAAGCTGACGCTTTAGCAGCTGGTAAAATCTTAGTTAAAGATTCTATCGCTGATATCTTCTTACAACAAATCTTAACTCGTCCAAATGAGTTCGACGTAGTTGCTACAATGAACTTAAACGGTGACTATATTTCTGACGCATTAGCTGCTCAAGTTGGTGGTATCGGTATCGCTCCAGGCGCAAACATTAACTATGTAACTGGTCACGCGATCTTCGAAGCTACTCACGGTACAGCTCCAAAATATGCTGGTCAAGATAAAGTAAACCCATCTTCAGTATTACTTTCAGGTGTATTAATGCTTGAACACTTAGGATGGCAAGAAGCAGCTGACATGGTTACTAAATCTGTAGAGAAAACAATCTCTTCTAAAGTTGTAACTTACGACTTTGCTCGTTTAATGGACGGCGCAAAAGAAGTAAAATGTTCAGAATTCGCTACTGAATTAATCAAAAACCTTTAATTTTCTATTTTAAATAGAAATTATAGTTAAAGCGGATGTTATTCTGCCGATATAATTAGGGTGAAATGTAAATTTCTATTGAACTTAGCTTAATAAAATATTTACGATGAACTTGTTTAATCGAGGGAGGAGAATTTATTCTCCTCCCTTTTTTAAATTCATTCAGCGGGTGTTTAAACACCCGCTGAATGAAGCCTCCGGCGGATGTCACGGAATCAGAAAGGAGTTCTTTGAGGATGTTAGCCTAAAATCATCACATCCATGTGATAACGGCTAACTGACCTGCATCGTGCAGGCCTAAAGCTGATTCCTGACGCAATTATGCCGAGGCATAATTGATTATATAACCTAATTTTAAAGGAGCGTATTCGAATGTCTCTGAAACGAAAAAAAATCTCAGTAATCGGTAGCGGTTTTACTGGCGCTACTGCAGCATTTTTAGCAGCTCAAAAAGAACTTGGTGATGTAGTGTTAGTGGATATCCCTCAAGCTGAAAACCCAACAAAAGGTAAAGCTCTAGATATGTGGGAAGCTGCACCAGTGCAAGGCTATGATTCTTATGTTAAAGGTACTTCTAATTATGCGGATACTGCAGATTCTGATGTAGTAATTATCACTGCTGGTGTTGCTCGTAAACCAGGTATGAGCCGTGACGATCTTGTTCAAATTAACCAAGATGTAATGAAAGCTGTTTCCAAAGAAATTGCTAAGTACTCACCAAATGCAACAATCCTTGTTCTTACAAACCCAGTTGATGCAATGACTTACACAGTATTCAAAGAAACTGGTTTCCCTAAAAATCGTGTAATAGGTCAATCAGGTGTACTCGATACGGCTCGTTTCTGTGCGTTTGTAGCTGAAGAACTTAATATCTCCGTAAAAGACATCACAGGTTTTGTTTTAGGTGGGCATGGTGATACAATGGTGCCACTAACTCGCTACTCATTCGCTGGTGGTATTCCATTAGAATCATTAATCCCAGCAGAGCGTCTTGAAGAGATTGTTGACCGTACACGAAAAGGTGGCGCTGAAATCGTTAACCTTCTTGGAAACGGTTCTGCATATTATGCTCCTTCAGCAGCGCTTATTGAAATGGCGGAAGCTATCATTAAAGACCAAAAACGTATACTTCCATCTATTGCATACTTAGAAGGCGAATATGGCTACAATGATTTATACCTAGGTGTTCCGACATTATTAGGTGCAAATGGTGTAGAAAAAATCTTTGAACTTGAATTAACAGACAATGAAAAAGCAGCTTTAGATAAATCGGCAGAAGCAGTCCGCGATGTTATGAAAGTTTTAGCTTAATAAAAGTTTATGAAATCGAGTAGGATTCATTCCTACTCGATTTTTTTTTTGAGTATTTAGGTATCAAAAAGTATAGTAAAAATGTACGGACATATGTGCAAGAGTAGAAATATGCTAAAATTATCCTATCAATAAGTACATCGAGGTTTATCTGCCTACATTTGCTTGAACAAAGAGACAAAATAAAGTTTTTGAGAAAAACGAAAAAACCTTCTGTACTGGCATGCATATAACCTAACAAATAAATTTTTATATTTTGTTATTGGGAGGACGAAATAATGGATTTAGTAAATCAATTTTTAAACGGCTTGAGAGAGGCATTATCAACAGAGGAGCTAGAGGAACTAAATACAGCTAGTGGTGCTACAAAAGAAGATATTGAAACGCTAAAGTCCGAATATCCAAATTGTCCAGAATCACTAATCTGTCTACTTGATAATATTGATGGTACATATTGGCGGAAATATGGAGAAAGCGAAATTGCGGTTTGTATTTTAGGTTCAGATGTTGAAGAAGGTAAATATCCTTACTATTTGCTGTCTACACAGCAGATGCTCGAAAGTTCAAAAGAAGAAGAAGACGTCTCTTATCTTTTAGAATATGACGAGGAGGCTGTTGACTCTAAGATAAATCCGGAGGGACTTCTCCCAGGTATGTATATCCATTTTTCAGACTGTATGAATAATGGTGGATCATCGAGACTCTATATTGATTTTAACCCATCTGATGAAGGTGTATGCGGTCAAATAATTCGCTTTTTGCACGACCCTGATGAATATGAAGTGATAGCGAACAGCTTTGATGAGTATTTACAGGATCTTATTGACTGTGGTTTTATTTTTCTGGAAAACGAAGAACAGTAATCTCTTGTATTTTAGATATTAAAAATATTCAACAAACGGGCGACAATTGTTGAAAAGCTTGAATGATGTATCCATCTCATACACTTATTTTACCCAAAAATATATTGTCTGACATAATAGTTTACCAGGCAAAATGATTCGATGCGTCTCACAGCGAAAAATATAGTAGCTTACGTATTGTTTTATAAGAAAATATTAGATGAGCGTCTTGCATCGTAATGAAATACGATAACAGGACGCTTTTTGATTCCGCGAAAATTGGAGGCAACAACTTTGGAGATATCAACAGAATACTTCCGAAAAGTGGAATTAACTTAAGTAGTGAAAAGCTTACCCTCTATAGCATTTATATACCTTACAGCTGAGTTATGAACAGATTGTTTTGCATCTTTTTTCACAATACGGAGAAAAGCATCATATATCCGTTCAAAATGTAAATTCTCTACTTGACTTAAGATTCTTTCCACTGTTTCAACAGGAAGTGGAATGAAATTAGGGAAACTATACATAAATGTTACCCAATTACGATCAGCCACTACACGAATGATATCTCCAACTAGTAATATGCCATTTTGTTGATAACCATTTTTCCATTCTAGTACAGTGGCTCCTTTAAAATGACCACCCATACGATAAAGAGTTAACCCATTCTGTAAAGTAAGGGATTCACCAGACCAAAAAATAATCTTGTCACTAGTCCTTGTAACCCATTTTTTATCATCCTCATGAATATAAATAGGTGCGTTAAAAGTTTCTGCCCACTCCACTTGACTTGAATAATAATGAGGATGAGATAATGCGATGGCATCAATTCCCCCTAACCTCTCAATTGTATCAATAGTTTCTTGATCAATATATGAAATACAATCCCATAACAAATTAAAACCCTGTTCTTGAATTAAATAAGTTGTTTGTCCAATTCCAAATGTCGGGCTAGTTGTAATACTGAATAATCCATCTTCTTCAAGATTGAAGTTATTTTTATAGATTTCAGAAGAAATCATTTTGTCCAAAGTTGTCCAAGTTTGCCCATTTACACTGACATATTGTCTTTCTTCTGAACAAATAGTACATTGCTTCGGCTCTTCCATTGATTTTTCATACTGCGCCCCACATGTTTCACAAATATAGTAATTCAAAATTACTCCTCCTTTAAAATCCTTGACCTCAATTCATTACACACCATATATTACCAACGTCATCCAGAAAAGTATTTACAACTTTAGTCTGAATTTCATAATTATGTTAATTTTGTAGTTCGTTAATTTTTAGTTCATTCGGCGATTCTCTAAGTAAGGAATTGATGAAATCCGCAAATATGAAGAGGAGATGTCCTTTGTATTTTTTTCAGCTACGCTTTGGAGAATCTGGTCGTTCAACAAAAAGAATGGCAACACAATTCTCGATTAAAGACAAAGGACCGATAAACAATGTTGCTGCCGCTTCGCTTTCGCACAGAAAACATTTGTTGTTGCTGCCGCTTCGCTTTCGCACAGAAAACATTTGTTGTTGCTGCCGCTTCGCTTTCGCACAGATAAAACAATTGCTGAATGAAGATAAAATGGTTACTCTGCTTTTCGTTGTACTTTTGGAATAAAATTGATACTATGAAGATATATGATAGAAAAGGGGTTGGCGTATTTTTGCTTCAAAAAAACAGTAAGCTTGGTCTCTCTATTGATGAAATTACAGTTGGCGAGAAGATTCATATAACCGAAAAGATAGAAGATAAGGATTTATTGCTTTATTTAGGACTTACGAATGATAATAATCCACTTTATATTCAACATGATTATGCTGCAATGACACCTTTTCAAAAGCCAATCGTACCAACAATCATGTTAAATGGCATTATTACTTCAGCTGTGTCAAAGTATATTCCTGGACCAGGTGCACGAATTATTGAGCAACATATAAAATATTTAGGACCGCTCTATCATTATGAATTATTTGATACTCTTTTAGAAGTAACAGAAGTAAATAAATTACAAAATACGATTACAGTATCTGTACACTCCTATAATGAGCAAAAGGAACTTGTGATTGAAGGTACTTTACTAGTAACACCACCACTTACTTTATAAACGTCTTGAGATTTGAAATGGGGGTTTCAAATCACTAACGGAGGCAATACACATGACAAAAACGATTTTAGTTGTAGAAGATGAATTTTCTATTGCGACATTATTGAAATATAATTTAGAACAGGCTGGATATGTTGTCGAAACAGCTGCAGATGGTCAAGAGGGTCTTGATAAGGCAATTGACTTACAGCCAGATTTAATTTTATTAGATTTGATGCTTCCAAGACTTGATGGTATGGAGGTTTGTAAACAAATTCGTCAACAACGTATGAATACACCTATTATTATGCTAACAGCAAAGGATGACGAGTTCGATAAAGTACTTGGTCTAGAGCTAGGGGCAGATGATTATATGACGAAGCCCTTTAGTCCACGCGAAGTGTTAGCGCGGGTAAAGGCTGTTTTAAGACGTTTTACACAAAATGTAGTGGCTGAAGATAAGAATGGGTCACAAGAGAAAATGTATGAATTTGGACAATTACGTGTTTTTCCAGAGCGTTTTGAAGTGTTTTTACAGGATGAAGCACTGGAATTTACACCAAAAGAATTTGAACTACTCATTTATTTACTTGAAAATAAAAACCGTGTTTTAACGCGTGATCAGCTACTAAGTGCTGTATGGAAGTATGACTTTGCTGGCGATACTCGAATTGTGGATGTGCATATAAGCCACCTTCGCGATAAAATCGAGGAAAATAGCCGTAAGCCGATATTCATCAAAACAATTCGCGGCCTTGGCTATAAATTCGAGGAGCCGAAAACGACATGAAATCAATGAGCAATCGCTTATTCTTGACATTCATGCTATTGCTTGGAACGATATTAGCTGTCCTAATGGTTGTAATAGGTCAGCTTTTTCCTGTTTATATAGAACAGCACAACGAACAGGCTAGTGTAGAGATGCAAAAATCTATTAACCGAGTATTAGATGAACGAAAGATTGAACTATCTAAGGAAGATAAAGAGGCACTATATACTGCGCAAAACATTGAGGTAAAAGATTCTCTATTATCGACTGTTCATGCGCGACTTTATGTAGTGCTAGCGATTCTTTTTATCATAGCACTGATGTTAATGGCTATTGTAAGTCGCTATATGATTCGAAATTTCACTGCTCCAATTGATAACGTGACAGATACTGCACTTGAGCTGGCGAAAGGAAATTATCGTGCTCGTGCCCATGAAAATGAGCATGAACGCATGATGCCGCTTAGTCACTCCATCAATATTTTAGCGCGTAATTTACAGGATATTACGACGATTCGTGAGGTAGAAGAGGAAAGGCTTAAAACATTAATTGAAAACATGGGAAGCTCCCTCATGATGATAGGACGTGAAGGAAATATATCCATTGTGAACCGTGTATTTTTAGAGCGTTTCGGTATGCAAATTGACGATGTACAAGGGAAAGTTTTTCGTACAATTGGTTTACCAAAATCACTAGAGCAATTTATTGATCATGTGTTTCTAACGGAAATGCCTTATCGACAACAAATTAAAATGGAGGTCCAACAGGAGCTATATAATAAGGAAGTGTACGGAGCGCCTGTTATAGGGGATCATGGTCGTTGGCTTGGTGTCGTTATTGTTATGCATGATATTACGGAACTTGTTCGTTTAGAGCAAATTCGTAAGGACTTTGTAGCAAACGTATCTCATGAATTGCGTACACCTATTACATCTATTAAAGGCTTTTCTGAAACATTACTGGATGGTGCGTATAAGGATGAAAAACTGCTCCTATCTTTTTTAGAGATCATTTATAAAGAAAGTAACCGTCTGCAGATGCTTATACAGGATTTACTAGAGTTATCGAAAATTGAACAGCATGGTTTTACCGTTAATATTATGCCGATGGGCTTGCAAGATGTACTTATACGTGGGGCAGAGCTGACAGGTCCTCGTCTGGATGAAAAAAATATGAGCTTTTATATTGATATAGAGCGTGATGTTCAAGTTATGGGTGATGCCAATCGCATTATTCAAATTGTCACTAATTTAATTACCAATGCTATTACGTACTCTCCAGAAAATACAACCGTTACGATTCGTTTAAAGGAAAATGAAACGTACGGCATTCTTGAAATAGAAGACCAAGGTATAGGAATTGAAAAACATGAAATTGCTCGTGTCTTTGAACGCTTTTACCGTGTGGATCGTGCGCGAAGCAGGAATTCTGGGGGAACAGGTTTAGGACTTGCTATTGTGAAGCACTTAGTAGAGGCGCACCATGGTCGCATTCAGGTAGAAAGTGAAGTTGGTGTAGGAACAAAAATGATTGTTATGATTCCGAAAAATTAACGAATTCTTTACAATAGCATAATTTTAGATTCACAATGGGGTCTTATACTTGTTAGTAGAAACCCCCCTTATAAAATTGTTAAGACTATAAAATAGCCAAAAAATCTTTATTTATATATAAATTAGATTTTTTATTTGTTGCTTAATTATCGCCACAATAGTAAGAATCTATTGCCAAACTTTTTGGTAATAGATTCTTTTTCTGTTTTACACGTAACACAAATAGGTGTAAAGTATAGTAGCATAATGTTCAACTAATAAGAAGTGTCTTTTTAGTTGAACCAATCGGGCTTGTACGGTCAGCTAATTAGCACACTTTATCTAGATGTAATCTATATTAGTGACCGTTATAGCAAGATAAAAAATTGAAAGAAGGATGACCATGAAAATCGTCAAAAGTATCGTGCAAATCGGCTATCTTTATGTAATTTTATTTGTTGGGAATAGTATTGCACGCCTACTTCACTTGCCGATTCCAGGGAGCATAATTGGACTAGTCTTATTGTTTTTACTATTGCAGTTTCATTTTATTAAGCTTGAATGGATTGAGCTAGGTGCAGGTTTATTACTTAGTGAACTATTACTATTTTTCATTCCATCTGCTATCGGAGTAATCGATTATACTGCATTATTCGGTGTGCAAGGTGTGAAAGCTGTGCTTGTAATTGTATTGAGTGCCATCGTTGTTATGTTTGCAACAGGTTTCACTGCACAATTGCTAGGGCAACGAAAGAAAGGTGATACTGCATGAGCTTTTTAACCGCTATAGTAAGTCTACTAGGTACTATCGCAGTTTTTTATATTTGTAAAATGTTTTATAAAAAGTATCAGAAGGAATGGTTATCACCTATATTGATTACACCGTTAGTGGTCATTATCATTTTGTTACTAACGGGTACAACTTATAAATCCTATACTGCAGGAGCAGGTATTTTATCAAATTTACTTGGACCAGCAACAGTTGCATTTGCGGTACCAATTTATAAAAATTTTAATCTATTAAAGAAACATGCTTTTGAAATTTTTCTAAGTATTGCAGTAGGCTCAGCCGTTGCCATTACATCTTCATTTATCATTGCTGTAGTAATTGGTTTAAATAATGAACTTGTGCATAGCTTAGTTCCACGTTCAGTTACGACACCAATAGCAATGGACATTTCCAACATGATTG
Source organism: Lysinibacillus sp. NPDC056959 (assembly GCF_042674095.1). Classification (NCBI taxonomy): domain Bacteria; kingdom Bacillati; phylum Bacillota; class Bacilli; order Caryophanales; family Bacillaceae; genus Lysinibacillus; species Lysinibacillus sp. NPDC056959. Next base: position 61,444 of record NZ_JBHURE010000025.1, read on the forward strand.
GTGGCTCTCCTACACTTACCGCTGTTTTCGTTATGGTAACTGGTATTTTAGGGAGTCTAATAGCACCGTTAGTGATTAAAGTATGTCGTTTCCATCGACCATCCTCTAGAGGTCTAATGTTAGGAATGGGGGCGCATGGCACAGGTACTTCTAAAGCATTTGAACTTGGTGAGTTGGAAGGTACTTTTGCAAGTCTGGCCATGATTGTAGCTGCATTAATTAGCATTGTTTTATCGACAACCTTTTTCCCAGCGTTTGAACATCTAGTTGTCAATATCCTGTTACCTTAAATGGTAACGGGATATTTTTTGCGGATTAAAGATAGAGACTGTGCAAAAAAAATGGATGAGCTTTACATTGTTCCTTATGTAAAACTGCCTAAAATAAAAAAGTAGTTTATTGAAATATTTTGAAACTTTTAAGTGAGTGTCCCGTATACAATAGTACTAAGCTTAAGGGAGGATTAGACATGAGTGTGAAAAGGTCACTAATGATGGTGGGACTTGGAATTTTCGGCATTGTTGCACTTATTGCGGTATTTACATCGTGGTACACGGTAGATGAATCAGAACAAGCGGTTGTCATTACGTTCGGTCGTGCCGATAATACAGTTACAGACCCAGGTTTACATTTTAAATTACCATGGCCTGTACAATCGGTTCAGGTTTTATCGAAGGAAACATTTAGTTTAAAGTTTGGCTATAAGCAAAATGAAAATGGGGAATTGGAAACTTATGATGCTGAAACGAAAATGATTACAGGGGATGAGCATATTGTTTTAACAGACCTTGTCGTTCAATGGAAAATTACAGAACCGAAAAAGTATTTATTCAGCTCACAAGATCCAGAAAAAATATTACATAGCGCTACGTCGAGTGCGATTCGATCCATTATCGGAAGTTCCAACATCGACGCCGCGTTAACAGAGGGAAAAGCGGACATAGAAGCCAAATCACGAGATTTACTCGTTTCTCTTGTTGAAAAATACGATATTGGTATAAGTGTTTTAGGTGTAAAACTACAGGATGTTGAGTTACCGAATGCAGATGTGCGAGCCGCCTTTACAGCTGTTACAGACGCACGCGAAATGAAAAATACAAAAATAAATCAAGCAGAAAAATATGAGAATCAGCGACTTAGTGAGGCTAAAGGTGAAAAGGATGCAATTATCTCGAAGGCTCAAGGTGAAAAAACAGCGCGTATTGAGCAGGCTCAAGGGGATGTAGCTGTCTTTAATAAAATGTATGAGCAATATAAGGGCAATCAACAGATTACACGCGAACGTTTAATTTTGGAAACACTTGAAAATGTATTACCTAAAGCACAAATTTATATTATGAATGATGATGGTAATACAATGAAATACTTGCCTCTTCAAGCATTGCAACCTGCTAAACAGGAGACACCTGCGACACAGGAAGCACCTGCTAAACAGGAAACAGCAAAAGAGAAAAAAGAAGGGAGCGGTAACTAATGGATCAAAAAAATAAGGATCTTGAAAAATTCCTGAATTTTTTATCGGGTAAATCCAAAAATACTGCTTCGAAAGAAGGGGATACAGAGGATAATGTAATTAAAATGTCGAAAAAAAGCCCGATGAATCCCAAAAAATATATTTCTCTTGCTGTAACTTTAACTGCCGTTTTTGCTATTGCCATTATATTATTTGCTAATGTTTATATAGTAAAAGAGTCCGAATACGCAGTTGTTAGACAGTTTGGAGAAGTAGTAAAATTTCAGAGTGAGCCAGGCTTGAAAATAAAGGTTCCATTTATTCAAAGCGTCACAAAGCTACCCAAAAACCAAATGACATATGAAGTTTCTGAAGAAGAAATTAATACAAAGGATAAAAAACGAATTATTATTGATAATTATGCAGTTTGGCATATAACGGATCCAAAGCAATTAATCTCAAATGCAGGAACAATAGAAAAAGTTGAATCACGTATGGAAGAGTTTATCTATTCAGTTATTCGCTCAGAGCTTGGTCGAATAGAATATACGGAGGTTATTAATGATGAAAATTCTTCACGTGGGAGTATCAATGATCAGGTAACTGCACGTGTCAATGAGCTACTCTCGAATGATAAGTATGGAATAGAAGTAATAGATGTTCGTATCCGTCGTATCGACTTGCCTACTGATAATGAGCAAGCTGTGTTTACTAGTATGATTTCGGATCGTGAATCCAAGGCGCAAATATACCTATCAGAGGGTGACGCTGAGAAACGCCGTATTGAAGCTCAAACAGATAAGAAAGTTCAAGAAATGCTCGCAACAGCGAAAAAGGATGCAGCATTGATTCAAGCGGAAGGTGAAGCAGAAGCAGCGAAGATTTACAATAAATCGTTCTCTCAAGATCCTGAATTCTATTCATTGTACCGGACATTAGAATCATATAAGAAAACTATAGGTGAAGATACGGTCATTATTTTGCCATCCACTTCACCGTATGCAAAAATATTATCTGGCTATATAAAGTGAAACTTTAATCAATGGGGTAGTTTCTTCACCCCCACTGATTATTAGTCTTCATCAATCGGGCTTTTACGGGCAGTTAATCTCCCGCTTAACTTCTTTGCTTTCGTGAATTTTGAGTTGGGAGTCTTGTATCTGACGCTTCGCTTTTGGTATAGATAAATTACTGCCTGCTAATGCGGATAAAATAATACTATTATTATCCTTGCAGGGATAAGTATATGAAGTCGTCTCAATTTTTTGAGACGGCTTTTTTACTCCTTACATAAAACTAGCAATACATTTTGTATGATATTTTTATATACTGGTTACGAGCTTTTGCAAGGATTATTTAATGAATGGCAATATTAATATAAGTTGATCTTCGTTACGAATGGGCGACTCCTTGGGGGTCAGCAATCGAGGAACGAAGGCTAAAAGCATCATATCCTGTGATAACGCCTTCGTGACCAACATCGGCAAAGCGCCCAGCCGGAACGGAAGTCACCCCGACTTTACGGTGATAGGCATTTATGATCTGGTTTTGAGGTTTTGAATTTCGTATCGTATATTTTATAAATATCTATCATTTATCGATGGTATGTTATGAAGATGATAGAAATTTATAATTTTATGTTTCGTATATGACTATTATCTGATAGAATGATAATGTTGAAAAATAAAAAATGGGGGTAATCGTTGTGAAGTTGCAAATTAGTAAGTGGCTCCAAAATTTAGGGATAGCTTGTAGTATTGCATCGTTATTTACACTTTTCTTCCGTCTATCAGATTTTGCATGGATTACAAAAAGTGTTTATCATATACCAGTATTTTTTGTTATTTTGTTTTTATTAAGTTTAGTCATTGCTGAGGATGTACGAAAAATATTTAAAAAAATATTTTTGTATGAAAAGCGAAAAGTTAAGCGTCCCATTTGGCAAGTAGGGATTGGCTTCATTTTCTTTTTAGCACAAATCAGCGCTGTAATGGTTTTCGATACAGAGCTTACACATCCAAAGCTGGGCGGTATGCCAATGTTTTTAGTGTTTGCCTTTATGAATGCCTTTATTTTGACTGTCATATATGAAGAAATTTTCTATCGTAAAGAAAAAACAAATAAAGTTAGTAAATAACGACGTGGAAGTCAATTACAATAAGTGATTGGCTTTTTTTGTGTAGTCAAACATACGTTAATCTATTGCTGTAGAAAATTTGGTGATTTACAACGTTATGATTGGTAAAATAACCGTTTTCTCGATAAAGTAAAAGGAAGAGGCATTTTCAAACATACGTTTTCGTTTTACAATTAAGAAGACGAAAACGCAGGAGGATAAAATCATGACAAAGGAAAAATTGCTATTATTGGACGGCAATAGTTTAGCATATCGCGCTTTTTTTGCGTTGCCATTATTGACGAATGATAGTGGAATTCATACGAATGCAGTGTACGGCTTTACAACGATGCTACAAAGAATATTGGAGGAAGAGCAACCAACGAAAATTTTGGTTGCCTTTGATGCGGGTAAGACAACCTTCCGTCATGAAACATTTACGGAATATAAGGGTGGTCGACAAAAGACTCCATCAGAATTATCTGAGCAGTTCCTTTATATACGTAAGCTTATCGATGCTTATGGTATTAAGCGATATGAGCTTGAAATGTACGAAGCGGACGACATTATAGGGACACTTGCCAATGAAGCTTCGACTCAGGATATGGATGTCATCGTTGTATCAGGAGATCGTGACTTAACACAGCTCGCGACTGAGCAAGTAACAGTATACATTACGAAAAAAGGTATTACTGAAATTGAAAAAAATACACCTGCTTTTATTGCAGAAAAATATGGCTTAACGCCGCAACAAATTATTGATATGAAAGGTTTAATGGGGGATTCTTCAGATAATATCCCTGGTGTACCAGGTGTCGGTGAAAAAACGGCTGTTAAATTACTTAAAGAGCATGGTTCAGTAGAGTCGCTTTATGCGGCAATGGATACAGTGAAGGCTTCTAAAATGAAAGAAAAATTAGTTGCCAATGAAGAACAGGCACTAATGAGTAAAAAGCTAGCTACTATTTTTACAAAAGCGCCGATTGATATAACGCTTTCTGATCTTGCTTACAATGGTCCGAATGAGGAAGAATTAATTAGTGTGTGGCAAGAGCTTGGTTTTAAATCACTACTAGAAAAAAGTGATTTTACTGTCCAAGAAGAGGAACAGGCACCTTTTGACTATGAAATTTTGGAAGAAGTAAAGCAAGAGCATTTAAAAGATGTAATGGCAGTGCACTTGGAGTTAGAGGACGAGCATTATCATACTTGTCAGCAACTAGGTATTGCATTAACAGATGGAGCGAAAACAATGTACGTGCCATTTGATCTTGCGGCTAAATCAGATGTTCTTCGTCTCTGGTTAGAAGATGCTACTAAAATAAAGTATATGTCTGATTCAAAAGCATCTCAAGCTGCGTTAAAACGTGCGGGAATACGTTTAGCTGGTGTGGAATTTGACTTATTGCTTGCTTCTTATATTAATAACCCTGCCCTAAGTGGAGATGATGTGGCAACTCTTGCAAAAGAACTAGGCTATCGTAATGTGCAGGCAAATGAGGCCGTTTATGGTAAAGGGGTAAAACGAGCTATACCAGCTATAGATGCACTTGCTGAGCATGCTAGCCGCAAAGCCTTTGCTGTGTGGTCTTTACAGCCAAAGCTTGAGACATTGTTAAAGGAAAATGAACAGTTCGAGCTCTATAAGAACTTAGAACTTCCGCTTGCTTCTATTTTAGGAGAAATGGAAAGCGAAGGGATTACGGTCAATCGTGCCACATTAGAGAAAATGGGTCAGGAATTAAATGACAAACTAATTGTTATTGAACAAGCAATTTATGCTGAAGCAGGAGAAACCTTCAATATTAATTCACCAAAGCAATTAGGCGTTATCCTCTTTGATAAGCTTGGTCTTCCTGTTATTAAAAAGACGAAAACAGGTTATTCCACTGCAGCGGATGTATTGGAAAAATTAAAACCAGAGCATGCGATTATTGAGCATATTCTTTTATATCGCCAGCTAGGGAAATTACAGTCAACTTATATCGAAGGCTTATTAAAGGAAATCCATAAAGAGGATGGAAAGGTGCATACTCGATTCCAGCAAGCATTAACAGCTACAGGGCGTTTAAGCTCAACGGATCCGAATTTACAGAACATCCCGATTCGTTTAGAAGAAGGGCGAAAAATTCGTCAGGCATTTGTGCCATCGAAAGAAGATTGGATATTATTTTCTGCCGATTATTCGCAAATCGAATTGCGTGTATTAGCCCATATGTCGAATGATAAAAATTTAGTCGAAGCTTTCCGTGAAGGTATGGATGTTCATACACGTACAGCAATGGATGTATTCCGTGTTTCAGCAGATGAGGTCGATAGTCATATGCGTCGCGCTGCAAAAGCGGTGAACTTTGGTATTGTTTATGGGATTAGTGATTATGGCTTATCGCAAAACTTGGATATTACTCGTAAGGAAGCTGCTACATTTATCGAGAAATATTTTGCAAGTTTCCCAGGTGTAAAACAATACATGGATGATATCGTCCAAGATGCGAAGTTTAATGGTTATGTGACAACGATTTTAAATAGACGTCGATATTTACCTGACATTACGAGCTCGAATTTCAATCTACGAAGCTTTGCAGAGCGTACTGCGATGAATACACCAATTCAGGGAAGCGCAGCTGATATTATTAAAAAAGCAATGATTGATATGGATGCTCGTTTGAAAAAAGAAAATATGCAGGCAAAAATACTTTTACAAGTGCATGATGAATTAATATTTGAAGCACCTAAAGAGGAGATTGCATTGCTTGAAAAAATAGTACCAGAAGTTATGGAGAACGCAATTGAGCTTTCAGTACCATTAAAAGTAGATTTTAACTACGGTGCAACTTGGTACGAAGCAAAATAAGGAGAGGTTAAAATGCCTGAATTACCAGAGGTTGAAGGTGTCGTCCAGGCATTAAAACCTAAAATTGAAGGGCGGACAATTCAACAAGTTCAACTATCTGAAATTATTCGTTTTTCCTTTGGGGAAGGAAAGCAATGTATCGTGAAGCAAGCTGAGCCTGATGCATTTGAAATAACGTTGTCTCAAATGACGATTACAACAATTGAACGACGAGCTAAATACATCTTCTTTCATTTACTGAAGGAAGATGTCCCTTATGTGCTTGTTAGCCATTTAGGGATGACAGGTGCTTGGTTTGTGGTAAATTCGCCTGAGGAAATCCAAGAGGTGAAATTTAAAAAGCATATCCATGCTACATTTCAAATGGTAGATGGTGGCTATTTAATTTATTCAGATATACGCCGCTTTGGTGAACTACGTTTTTTAACAAAAATTGAGGATCATGCACCATTAACAAAAATGGCACCAGAGCCATTCGATGAAATAGCATGTGATTATTTTATTGCGAAATCCAAGTTGCCGAAATATGAGAAAAAGGCCGTTAAAGATGTAATTATGGATGGGCAAGTCATTTCGGGCTGTGGTAATATTTACGCAACAGAAGCATTATTTACGCAAAAAATTCATCCGGCCCGTACAATGAACCGCATTAGTGAAAAGCGTAAACGTGAATTGTTTGAGGCGATTGTCGCTATTTTACGCCAAAGCATTGAAGCAGGAGGTTCAACAATTTCAGATTATCGTAATATAAATGGTGAGGCAGGAAGTATGCAGAATCGACTGCAAATGTATGGGAAGAAGATGTGTCCAACGTGTGGAACTGCAACGAGCCAAATGACGATAGGTGGGCGCACATCAGTTTTTTGCCCAAATTGTCAACATTAAAGGGGATTTAACTATGATTATCGGACTAACAGGAAGTATAGCGAGCGGAAAAAGTACAGTAGTAAAAATGATGAAAGCACTGGGTTTACCAATTGTCGATGCAGATATTGTAGCGCGTGATGTTGTTGAACTAGGAACGGAGACTTTAAAGCTAATTGTTGAAAATTTTGGACAAGATATATTGCTAGAAGACGGGAGTTTAAATCGTGCTAAGCTGGGCGATATTATTTTTCACGAGCCTGTTAAGCGTAAAATGTTAAATGATATTATGCATCCTGCTATTCGTAAGGAAATGTTACGCCAGCGCGATGCGTATATAGAGGACGGAGAAAAGCATGTTGTGATGGATATTCCACTTTTATTTGAAAATAAATTACAGCATTTTGTTGAGCGCATTATTGTGGTATCGGTTAGTGAAGAGGTACAGCTACGTCGATTAATGGAGCGTAACAACTTATCAAAGGAGGATGCACTAGCCCGAATGCATTCTCAGTTACCAATGTCAGTCAAAGAAAAAGGTGCTCATGCGGTTATTTACAACAATGAAAAATTAGAACAAACAGAGCAACAATTAAAAAAAATCCTTACTTATTGGGATGTATTATAATTAATTAAAAATCTGTAAATTCATTCGATGCGTAGCAATGACATATTGCTACGCATTTCATATGTGCGCCCGGCATGCGTATGAACTATAGGGTGCAAGTCCCGAACCCCGAAGACAGAAGTAGAGGTTAGCTAAGAGCAAGGGTGTCCGTGGCG
>NZ_JBHURE010000026.1:0-61293 GCF_042674095.1 Lysinibacillus sp. NPDC056959
AGCTCCTTATCTGTTCGCTCGACTTGCATGTATTAGGCACGCCGCCAGCGTTCGTCCTGAGCCAGGATCAAACTCTCCATAAAAAGAAATTTGATTAGCTCAAATTGTTTTGCTGGCATCATGTTTGATGTCCAAAATTTTGTTTCGTTCACTAACTCAAGGTTAGCTACTAAAAACCTTATTGATTACGTTTTGCTTGTTCAGTTTTCAAGGTTCATTTCGTTGTTGTTTCGTTTCAACAACTTTTATAGTATAACATTTTTTGTTTTTCGTTGTCAACTCTTTTTTAGAAGTTTTTTCACTTCATTTCAAAAGCAGCAACTCTTATATAATACTATTCTTAGTTTTCGATGTCAACATCTTTTTTGATGTTTTTTTCGAACTCACTTTGTTTCTTGCGTCGTCTTAACGACAAGTAATAATTTATCATGATTCTACTACAACCGCAAGTGTTTTTTTACTATAAAATATTCTTTTTTTATAAATAGCGAATTAGTGAGTTATTTTGCGTCTTTTCGAGAACTAAATAACTCTTATAACCTTCTATCTATCACTTTATTTGTTTTACTATACATCTCTTTCTTAAAAATCTCAACAAACTAAATAAGAAGAGTCTTACTTCTATCAAAGAATAACCATTTGAAAAGGATGCTTTCTCAAGCTTTTCTTAAAAAATCATCTAAGATCTACACAATAAAATGCGTCATCGCCTCTCTTACACATCACTCTAACAAATAAGCAATAGAAAAAAGGAGTCAAAGTGTTCTCCTACACTCCGACTCCTACTTATTCATGTTTATTACTTTTTAACTTTATTATTCCGCACATAATAACAAAAAAGAAAGAAGAATATATTATGTTCGCTTTTCAAATGTGGAATTCTAAATTGAAAGTGTGTTTTTAAAACTAAAATATAAAGAATCTACTAATTCAAATTAGTTATTTTGTTTCTCAACTACATCTAGGCACCAAGAGAAATTATCCCACGCCGAATACCAGCCACTGAATACTTCAGAGGAATCATCCCAACGGACATCGAACTTCTTCTGACCGTTTATATCCACTAAATATAAAGCTAGAGTCGGTTCCAACTTAGAAACCGCTAATTTCATGCCATTTTCAAGCTCTTCCTCAGTAAACAGAACATCTGAAACTGAGCGTACTTGCGCCTGTTCAAATACTAGTTTGTTAAAAATTTTATAATTCATTATAAGCCTCCAATAATACTTCTATAATGTCTATTTCTATTTTATCTGCAAATTACAGAACTCTAAAAGTATACCTTATATTCATTCATCATTTAAATACTCTACTTAATTCTTTTTATCAATTATGTCTCGGCATAATTGCGTCTTGAGGCTTTAGGCCAACAGATGTATTTTGCACGAAAGCGTAGTGCTAACGTAGCGGCAGCAATGTGTTTTATATGTGCCGACAGCAACAGCACCGATATTGTTCACTCAGTCGTTGCCACAGGACGTGGCGCCCTTAGACTGAGTTCCTCCATTTCAGCGGATGTTTGCACACCCTCTGCATTCATCTCAACACCTTTAGAGGTGGGAGACTTCCGCTAAAAAAAGTTAAACTTTTCAAACATTAACTAAGTCGATTTCATCACAGAAAACACAAAACAGGAGTCTTAGTGCTTCTCCTACACCTCGACTCCTGCTTTTTTCACGATTACCTCATAACAAAGCTGTTCTTTTCTAGTTCGATTACCGCTTTTTTATGCTGAGTAGTAGTCGTGCTATATCCTCTATCAATTAAGTTAAAACAACTATTTAGTAGTATGACGCATTGTAGGGAATAATAATACGTCACGAATTGATGGTGAATTTGTAAGAAGCATGATTAAACGGTCGATACCAATGCCCAATCCACCTGTTGGAGGCATACCGTATTCTAATGCTTCAATGAAATCATTGTCCATTTCATGCGCTTCATCATTACCGGCTGCTTTTTCAACTAATTGAGCTTCAAAGCGCTCACGTTGGTCAATAGGGTCATTTAGTTCTGTAAAGGCATTTGCATGCTCACGACGAACGATGAATAGTTCGAAACGGTCTGTAAAACGCTCGTCCTCTGGATTTTTCTTAGCTAGAGGTGAGATTTCTACTGGATGACCATAAACAAATGTAGGTTGAACTAGAGTTTCCTCAATCTTTTGCTCGAAGAACTCGTTAATAATATGCCCTACCTCATGTGTTTCTTTAACTTCTACTCCATGTTCTTTAGCAAGTGCTTGAGCTTGTTCCTTAGTCATAGGCTGCCAGAAGTCTACACCTGTAGCTTCTTTTACTGCATCTACCATATGAACTCGTTTCCAGCCTACAGCTAGATTAATTTCATCTTCACCGTATTGAACTGTAGTTGTCCCAAGAACTTCTTGCGCTACATGAGCAATAAGGTTTTCTGTTAGAGACATAATATCTTTGTAGTCCGCATAAGCTTCATACAGCTCTATCATTGTAAATTCAGGGTTGTGGCGTGTTGAGATTCCTTCATTTCGGAAAACACGACCAATTTCATACACTTTTTCTAGTCCACCAACAATTAGGCGTTTCAAATGCAGTTCGATTGCAATACGCATATATAATTCCATATCAAGTGCATTGTGGTGTGTAATAAATGGACGAGCTGCTGCACCACCAGCAATTGTATGAAGCATTGGTGTTTCTACTTCTAAATATCCTGCATTATCTAAATAATTGCGAATAGCACGGATAATTTTAGAACGCGTAATAAATGTTGTTTTACTTTCCTCATTCGTCATTAAATCTAAATAACGTTGACGGTAACGTTGTTCAACATCTTGTAAACCGTGGAATTTTTCTGGCATAGGGCGTAGCGCTTTTGATAAGAATGTAAACTCTTCAGCCTTTACAGAAAGCTCTCCCACTTGTGTTCGGAATACATTACCACGAATACCTACGATATCACCTAGGTCAGCTTGTTTAAATAATTCATATGCTTCTTCGCCAACATGATCTTGGCGAACGTAAATTTGAATTTGTCCACCTAAATCTTGAATATGTGCAAAGCCAGCTTTTCCTTTACCGCGTTTCGTCATAATACGACCCGCAATAATTACCTCTTGTAGGTTTTCCTCTAGCTGCTCTTTTGTTTGATCTGCAAATTGTTCATGTACTTCTGGTGATAAATGCGTACGTTCAAAACGACTACCAAATGGATCTTGACCATTTTCTCGAATAGCCGTCATTTTTTGGCGTCTCACCAAAAGCTGATCATTTAATTCTTCTATGTTTGACACTTGATTCACTCCTTATTAAATTGTCCGCGTTGCGTTTATATCCATAATATTTCTATTGTACACAATTTTATTGCTGTAATCATCTGTTTCGCTTTAATTTCCATAAGAGAAAAAATGATTAATAATTCTAAAAATTGATATTAGCAGAAAAACAGACGTCTCAAAAACAATGAGACGCCTTTTTAATGAAATCAATTATGCCTCAGCATAATTGCCCGCTTCGCTTTCGCTGAGTTCCTCTATTTCATCCAGGTGTTTGGACACCCGCTAAAAGAAGTTATAGAATTAATTCTTTTGCTTCTGGAACTATTAATGTAGATTCAAGCTCTTCATAGTCTTGTACAAGTCCATTTAATAATGCACGAAGCTCTACCGCAGTTTCTGTTTGGTTAATCGCTTTACGAGCTTTACCATTACCGCGAATACCTTTTAAATACCATGAAGCATGTTTACGCATTTCACGTACTGCCACACTCTCTCCTTTTAATTGCATAAGGCGTTCAAAGTGTAGCAAACACACATCCATTTTTTCACGTACACTTGGCTCTTCCTTTAGCTCACCAGTTTCAAGGTATTGAACTGTACGATAAATCATCCACGGATTACCTAAAGCAGCGCGTCCAATCATTACTGCATCTACCCCAGTAGTATCAAGCATACGTTTTGCATCTTGAGGAGTTTCTACATCACCATTACCAAGCACAGGAACTTTAACATTTTCCTTCACTTGTCGAATAATATCCCAGTTTGCTTTTCCTTCGTACATTTGTACACGTGTACGTCCGTGAACAGCTATTGCTGAAGCACCAGCACGTTCAGCAGCTTGTGCGTTCTCAACAGCAAAAATATGCTCGTCATCCCAACCAATACGCATTTTTACGCTGACAGGTTTTTTTACTGCATCGACAACAGCCGCTACCATTTCATATAATTTATTCGGATCTAAAAGTAAACGAGCGCCCGCTTCACATTTAATAATTTTATTAACCGGGCAGCCCATATTAATATCGATAATATCGGCAGTTGTGTTTTCATCTACATACTTAGCTGCTTCCACTAGTGTTGCTTTATCACCACCGAAAATTTGCAATGAAAGTGGATTTTCACGCTCATCGATATAAAGCATGCCCAGTGTTTTTTCGTTCTTCTGGACAATCCCTTTATCACTAATCATTTCTGCATACACTAGCCCTGCCCCGAACTCCTTAACAGTTAAACGGAAAGCAGAGTTACAAATTCCAGCCATTGGTGCTAATACGACACGGTTGTCCATGACAATATTTCCAATTTGAAACGGCTTCTCAGTTGTCTGACTCAATGTTGTTTTCCCCCTTCTATAGGTTTTCACCTATTTCTATATAAAAGCAACCGCAGGAGGCTTTAATTTAAAGATTAAAAACCTAATTAACGGACTGCATCATTTTTAATTTCGCTGATGCTTGCCATAAAGTTACGCCTTCCTCTTCACTATCCATCTGTTGCATTATATCGTGTGCCCTTCTCAGCTGTTCTCCAACTGGCGCAGGCGTAATTTCTATGAGTGGTACTAGTACGAAAGCTCGCTCATACATTCTTGGATGTGGCACAATTAAGCTTTCAGTTTCAATATTTTCGTGATTGTAGAGCAAAATGTCAAGGTCAATGATTCGTGGGCCCCATCGAAATTCACGAACCCGCCCTAGTTCACCTTCAACCCATTGGCAAATTTTCAGCATTTCGGAAGATGAATGACTCGTTTTAATATGAACAGCAATATTTAAAAAGTCTGCTTGGTCAGTGTAGCCTACCGCTGCTGTTTCATAAACTGAAGAAGTTTGTACAACTTCAATTTCATCTTTACCCTCTAAAAGTTTAACAGCGTGTTGCAGGTTTTCATATCGCTCGCCCATATTTGTACCGATCGATAAATACACATCATTCATTAGTAATCACCTCTCGTTACCTCTACTGACACCTCTTTATAATAACCATGTATCGGTGGGTCCGGTTTAATAAGCTCCACGCGTACACCCTTAACCTTTTCTGAGTAAGTCTCTAAAATACTGTTTGCTATTTTTGAAACAAGTGCTTCAATAAGCTTGAAAGGCTCTCCTTCTACGATATCACGGCATAATGCATAAACCTCTGCATAGTTTACCGTATAGTCCAAGTCATCAGTCTCTCCAGCCTTTGTCATATCTACAGCAAGTGAAACATTGGCACGGAAGCGTTGGCCGAGTGTTGTTTCCGCCGCTAAAACACCGTGATAACCGTAAAACTGCATATCCTTTAAATGAATATAGTCCATTACGCTTCCTCCTTATAGATACGCTTACCTACTAAAATATCAGCCATATGTGTCGCTCGTGCCATCTCCTTTACATCATGCACACGAATCATATGACAGCCCTTTTCAATCCCGTAAACAACCGTTGCACCTGTACCTTCTATACGCTCCTCAACAGGCAGCTTTAAGACATTACCAATCATTGATTTACGTGAAGTCGCTAGCAAAACAGGATAACCCATTGCTACCAATTCATCTAAATGCTGCATCATTTCAATATTCTGAGCAGTAGTTTTCGCAAAACCTATGCCTGGATCTAAAATAATATGATTATCTGGTACACCTGCATTTCGGGCAATAGCAATACTCTTTTCTAAGTCGCTCTTAGCCGTCATCCAGAAATCAGTACCGTAATCAGTATTTTCTCGATTATGCATTAAAATAATTGGTACATTTAAATCTGCAGCCACTTGAGCGATCTCAGGTTCAGCTTTCGCTCCCCAAATATCGTTAATAATATGCGCACCAGCTTCAATAGCTGCTCGAGCTACGTTCGCTTTATACGTATCCACCGAGATAATCGCCGGCACCTCAGCTACTAACGCTTTAATAACTGGCACAATGCGCGCAATTTCATCTTCATCGGAGATACGTTCATAACCTGGTCGTGTTGATTCTCCGCCAACATCAATAATTTTAGCACCATTAGCTACCATTTTTTTTGCTTGTCCAACAGCCGCTTCAACATTATTAAACTTTCCTCCGTCTGAAAATGAATCCGGTGTGACATTTAAAATACCCATCACAAAAGTTTCTGCTGTATAGTCTAACGTGATACCGTTAATAGTTAATGTTGTTGTATAGTTTTCTAGCATGTAAACTCTCCTTCTATTCTTGTTCCACTTCATTGGCAAATGCTTCATGTAAACGCGAATAAACAGGCCCTTTATTGCCTAATAATAGCTTGCTCTCTAATTTAAGAATTGGAACAAGTTCTTGTATAGAGTTAGTAATAAAGCACTCCGAGCTTTTCTCTACATCCTCACTAGTAAAGAAACCTTCTTCCACCTTAATGCCCAAAGATTGTGCTTGCTCAATTACCCACGCTCGGATAATTCCAGGTAAAATACCAGTCTCTAAGGAAGGCGTATATAGTATATCATCTTTCACCCAAAAAATATTTGATGTTACACCTTCAGCAACAAAGCCTTCTTCCGTTAAAAAGAAGCCCTCTTGTTGCGCTAGAGATGGCATCTCAAAACGCCCAAGAACGTTATTACCATAATGGTGCGACTTCACTCGAAGCCCTTTTTCAGGAGTGTTACGAGGTGTTACAAGCCATTGTGCGTTTTTTTCCATGCCTCGAGGTGTAGCATGTAATTCTTTGCGAAAAACAATGACATTCGGTTGTCTATATTCAGTAGGCTGTAAACCGATACTATGCTCTCCAGCTGAGACGTTTATTCGGAAATAACCATCCTGTCCTTTGGCCTGCTCATTTAATTGCTGAACAACCTTAAGTAAATCCGCTTCTGTATAGGACATATGAATACGATATTGAGAAAGCGCCGTTTGCAACCTTTCCATATGCGCTTCCCAGCAAAACACCTTTCCTTTATACGTTCGAAACGTTTCAAAAAAGCCTAACCCGTATAAGAATCCATGATCAAATGGTGAAATGCGCAAATCCTCCGCCTCTACGTAGTCTCCATTCATCCAGCACAGCATTTACTTCGCTCCCTCAACATATAAATCTATAAACTGGCGTAGAAGCTTTTTACCTTGTTCTGTCATAATCGATTCAGGATGGTATTGCACTCCCTCAATTGGATAATCCTTATGACGAATGCCCATAATTTCGCCTTCTTCTGTCCATGCCGTTACTTCAAAACATTCAGGTAATGTTTCCTTCTCTACAATTAAAGAATGGTAACGAGTAGCTTCAAATGGATTTGGCATCCCCTTGTGCAAACCTATTTCAGCATGGTGCACAGGTGATGTTTTACCATGCATCAAACGCTCAGCCCGTATAACATTTCCTCCGAATACTTGAGCAATGGCTTGATGGCCAAGACAAACGCCTAAAAGCGGAATATTTCCCGCGAAATACTTAATAATGTTCAGGCTTTCACCCGCTTCATTCGGGCTGCATGGCCCAGGAGAAATGACAATCATATCTGGCGCAAGCTGCTCAATATCTTTCACTGTCAATACATCGTTTCTTTTTACTACTAGTTCATGACCAAACTCCCCAAAATACTGTACAAGGTTATACGTAAAAGAATCGTAGTTATCAATCATTAAAATCATTTTGCTCGCTCCTCTGCCATTGCCTTAGCCTGCCACATCGCCTTCGCTTTATTTAAAGATTCTTGGTATTCTCTTTCCGGAACAGAATCAATAACAATGCCCGCTCCCGCTTGAATATGTGCTACCCCATCTTTAACAAACGCTGTACGAATGACAATATTAAATTCCATATCACCTGTGTAGCCTAGCCAGCCAATCGAACCCGTGTATAATCCTCTTCTTACAGGTTCTAATTCCTCAATAATCTCCATCGTACGAATTTTCGGTGCGCCTGTTATCGTTCCTCCTGGGAACATGGCACGGATAACGTCTGCATTGGTTTTCCCTTCAGCTATTTCTCCTCGTACATTAGAAACAATGTGCATCACGTGTGAATAGCGTTCAATCACCATGAACTCATCCACTTCAACCGTCCCATACGTAGATACTCTTCCTAAATCATTGCGCTCTAAATCAACAAGCATTACATGTTCAGCACGTTCTTTGTCGTTATCAATTAATTCCTGCGCTAATGCTAAATCTTCCGCCTCGGATTTCCCTCTTGGTCGTGTACCAGCAATCGGTCGAGTAGACAATTCGTTACCGTGACGCTTCACCAAAAGCTCAGGTGAACCAGAAACGACAGCAAAATCCGGTGCTTCTATATACGCCATGTACGGCGAAGGATTAAATGCACGTAACGCTTCATATACATCCATTGCAGTTGCGTTTAACTTTTTAGATTGACGTACTGATAAATTCACTTGAAATACATCGCCTTGCGCTATGTATGTTTGGATCTTACGCACCGCTTCCTCAAAATCCGTTCCAGCAAATGATACTAACAGTTCACTTTCATCATTTACGATTTCTACAGCACTTGCTTTTTCAAATTTACGAGTAAGCAATCCTTCTTGCGCTGCCCCTTGCCACACATTAGCCCATTCCTCCAAATTTACATTACAGTCTGCTAGCTTCATAAGCGTTACTTTATTTGTCTTCACATCGTGTACCGCCCAGCAATCAAACATATAAAAATAGATATCTGGTACATGTAAATCATCTATAGCAGTATTAGGCAACACTTCAATTTTACGAGCGTAATCGTATGCTACAAACCCAATAGCTCCACCTTGAAAAACAGGAAGCTCAGCCTTATAAGAAACGTGATATTTCTCCACTAATTTCTCTAATAAATCAAGAGGCTCACCGTTTAAATTTTCAGTCTCACCATTTCTCCACTTTATAAGTAAACCATTCTCAACCGATTGTGCTGTAGCTAACGGATTCCAAGCAGCTATCGTAAAATTTCCTCCGCGTCCACTTTCTAAAAAAATATGTGCTTGTTGTGCTTCTGTTTGCTTCTTATAACTATAAAAAAATGAGTCTGCATCCATCGATATTGTTTTCGTAAGTATTGTCTTCAAGTTGCTATTCCCCTTTAAGTCATATGATGTGATTCCATCTTAACTTGAATATTGCTTTGAAGCGAATATTTTTCAAGTGTCACGTAAAAATTACCTTCTTTCACATGTCTTCTGTAGCGAAAGCAACAAATGGCTTTTGAATATATATTTCTACTTTATAATTTGGTTAAAAGAAGAGCATTTGCTATACTAATAGCAAATAGAAAATTTTACAAATTGTGTATATTTATCTTATAAAAAGGAGCTGTTATATCATGAAAAAGATATTTTCAGGGGTTTTCCTCGCGATGATACTCATGCTGATTTCTCTACCTGCATATGCGGCACATAGTACTATTAAGATTGATGGTGTTGTCGTTACTACAGATGCGGCACCAGAGACTAAGAATAATCGAACAATGGTACCTTTGCGTGTTATCAGCGAAAATTTGGGAGCAACAGTAAATTGGAAAGACTCAAAAGTAACACTAACGAATAACAAAATGCAGATAACGTTACAGCCGAATAGCAACACTGTTATAAAAAACGGTAAAACAGAGTTACTTGATGTCAAACCATATTTAAAGAACAATAGACTATTTGTTCCTATTCGATTTATTGCAGAGACCTTTGGTTGTCAAGTCAATTATCAAAATTCCACAGTAACAGTGAATACCGAGCCATTGGTTATAAACAATGTAAAAGTAAAAGCTACTCAATATGAATACCATATGACAATGGGTGGGATCGTACAGCAGATCCAAGGGAACACCTATAATAAAGCCTTATATAAAGTTTTCAATGAAAATAAAGGAAAAGTTGTCGATGCCCCTGCTGACTATTCATGGCAAATTAATCTAGACGTTCCAGGTTCCTATTATAAGGATGGACAATATAATTTTAGGAGTCATGAAAATAAAAGTGTTCAACAGTTTGACCTTTATTCTTTAAATGGACCCTTCCCGGAAGAAGAATTGAAAGGATACCCTAAAGTATTAATTCATGATGTCACTGCGGATAAATGGTATTTATTCACTGATAAAGCACGTGAATCTATTGATCAATTAATAAATACGGCTACTAACAATGGCTTCGTAAAAATCTTAAGTAATACAGTTGTTTAGTGAAGTCTATTCTAATCATATTTTTTGAACTGCTCCATAGATGTTAGTTATACTTCTAACATTTACGGGCAGTTTTTTTATTATCAATTACGCCGAGGCATTATTGATAATAAAAAAAGGCTCCTCGTTAAAGGAGCCCTTACGTACAAATAATTGGATTAGTCTTCAAATTGATATAAAGGTGTTGATAAATAACGTTCCCCATTTGAAGGTACGATTGCAAGAACATTTGAACCCTTACCTAAACGTTTCGCTGCTTCAATCGCAACATGAATAGCTGCTCCTGATGAAATACCACATAAAATGCCTTCTTCACGCGCTACTTTACGGGCTACATCAAAAGCAATCTCATTTTCAACTGGGAATACAGTAGAGTATACATCTGTATCTAATACTTCAGGTACGAAACCAGCTCCGATACCTTGAATTTTATGAGGCCCCGGTTGACCGCCAGAAAGTACCGGTGAATCTTTTGGTTCAACAGCAATAATTTCAATATTTGGGTATTTCTCTTTTAGCACAGCACCAGCACCAGTAATTGTACCTCCTGTACCAACACCAGCAACAAATGCATCTAATGTTAAACCTTCAAACGCTTCTACAATTTCTGGACCTGTTGTTAAACGGTGAACAACAGCATTAGCTGGATTCGTGAATTGTTGTGGTAAGAAGTAGCCATGCTCAGCAGACAATTCCTCTGCCTTAGAAATTGCACCTTTCATACCTGCTGGTCCAGGTGTTAATACTAGTTCTGCACCATAAGCACGCAATAAGTTACGACGCTCTAAGCTCATTGTTTCTGGCATTACTAAAATCGCTTTATAGCCTTTAGCTGCAGCAATCATTGCAAGACCAATACCTGTATTTCCAGAAGTAGGCTCAATAATTGTACCACCTGGCTTTAATGTACCATCTTTCTCAGCCGCCTCAATCATCGCTAAAGCTAAACGGTCTTTTACTGAGCTGCCTGGGTTAAAGTATTCTAATTTTACATAAACAGTACCTTCATTTTCACCTGTTGCATGATTTAATTTAACAATTGGCGTTTTACCAACTAATTCAGCTACCGAATTTGCTAATCTACTCATTTATCAATCCACTCCTAATCCCTACTAATTTTATAGGTTTTACTTATTTTTGATTTTATCAATTTTTCCATTCGATTGTCAATAAATATAACTTATATTTTCAGAATATTTATTACATCCGATCCAACCGACATTTGCGAATAAAGAGAAATAAAAATCTGCTCAATATCCTCGGGTGGCGTTACTCTGTGACGCTAAACGTCTGCCGGGGTCTCCCTGGCTCACTTTTCCCGCAGATATCTCGCAAATTCTTTAACTTCTTTCAGCAGATGTTTTTTGTACCGAAAGCGTAGCGTCAGGTACAGATGTTTTTTGTACCGAAAGCGTAGCGTCAGGTACAGATGTTTTTTGTACCGAAAGCGTAGCGTCAGGTACAGATGTTTTTGTACCGAAAGCGAGGTGACAGATACAGAAGTCTCCCACCTCTTTAGATGGTGAGCCGAAATAGAGGAACTCAGCCTAAGAACGCCACGTCCTGTGGCAACGACCGAGTGACCAACATCGGTACTGTTGTTGTTGCTGTCGCTTCGCTTTCGCGCAAAAAACATCTGCCTAAAGCCACCGACGTATGTCATGGAATTATGCCAAGGCATAATCACTACTCATTTCAGAGCAATCTGTTATTTACCTTTTTTCGCTTCACCGTAATACCAAGTTGCATTAAATTCAGACCAAAATGCTTCTGGTGTAACAGATTGTGACAACTGCTCTAAGGCAAGCTCACGTTCTATATGTTCTTTCACATCATCATATGTAAAGGATTGACCTTCTAATATCTCTTGTACTCGTACAATTCCATAATGACCATTAGCAAGCTTAAACGCTTTACTAATCTCACCTGCTTTTAAAGCTTCCACTGCTTTTAAAATAGCCGGATCGATATTTTCTTGGTTTTCTGTAAGGAAACCGACATCTCCACCTAAGCTAGCCGATGCACTGTCTAGGGATATTTCACGTGCCAGCACCGAAAAATCAGAGGCATTTTTTATTTCACTTAATGCTTCCTCAGCAGCTTTTTTTGAATCCACCTCTATAAAATTCGTACGATAGTTTGTTTTTGTATTATATAGCGCCTGATTTTCCTCGTAATATTTCTCAATACTACCTTTTTTTATAACCACATCTTTCGTCAACACTTTATCCAAAATAAGCTGTGAACGAATTTTTTGTCGTAGTTGCTCTGATGAAAGGTTTTGCATGGCAGTGTCAAATTTATCTTGAGCAGATCGCATTAAAGCTAACTCTAAATCAATCTCCTTATCAGTCACTTGAATTTTAAATTTTTTAGCTGCCTTTTCCATCACAGATTCGTTTACTAAATTTTGGAGCGTCTCTTTACCATAGCGTTCTTCCATGGCAATCATCCACTCTTGACGTGTAATAACTTCCCCGTCAACGGCAGCGACTTGCTCGTCGCTACCAATTTCCTGGTCTTTATTAGGGATTAACCAAGTAATAAACCATATAATATTTCCTAATAGCAAGATTGAAATAACTGTTAAAGCTGGTTTTGTCTTAAGGCGGCGTTGCAGTAAGGGCGTTTGGTTAGGTGTTCCAGCGGATAAAGGTCTTCGATTACGCGTTGAGCTCATCAATAAATCCTTCTAACTCTTCTTTTGAGAAACGGTATGTTTCTAAACAGAAGTGACATTGTGCTTCAGCTGCGCCATCCTCTTCAACCATTTCTCGAATTTCCTGTGTCCCTAACCCTAAAATCGCTGCACCAAATCGCTCTTTTGAACATTGACATTTAAATTCTACAGGCATGGAGTCTAAAATTTGTAGATGGCCTTCTCCTAATACAGCCTCTAAAATTTGCTCAGGTGTAAAACCTTTTTCAATCATTTTTGAAACCGGCTCTATAGTAGCTAGATGCTGCTCAATTTCATTGATTGTCTCTTCTTCACAGCCCGGCATTAATTGAAGGATAAAACCACCAGCTGCAAGAATTGTGTTATCAGGATTTACTAAAACCCCTAAACCAACTGATGAAGGCACCTGCTCTGATGTAGCAAAATAATAAGTAAAGTCCTCAGCAATTTCACCTGATACAATTGGCGTTTGTCCAGAGAACATATCTCTCAAGCCCAGATCTTTTACGACCGTTAATGCACCCTCTGTTCCTACACCTGCTCGAACATCAAGCTTACCGTGCTCATTTAAATCAAAATGAACATGAGGATTTGTCACAAAGCCGCGTACTTCACCGTGCGCGTTACTGTCAATTACCATTGGACCGATTGGACCGTTCCCCTCAATTTTAACAGTGATTTTTTCCTCACCTTTTAACATGGCACCCATCATCACCGCAGCAGTCATAGAACGACCAAGGGCTGCTGAAACAATAGGCCATGTATTATGACGTCGTTGCGCTTCTCCTACTGTTGCTGTTGTACAAGCCGCAAAAACACGAACCTGCCCGTTGAATCCTAAACCGCGTACTAAATAGTCTTTCATAAATGAAATGTCCCTCATTTCTTATTGATTGCGTTTATATAGCTTATATAAGCCTTTTAATGTTAAAAACGGGTCGACTACATCAATAGCTTGCGTCTCCCCAGCAATTAAATTTGCTAATCCTCCAGTAGCAATTACTAAAGGTTCTTCCTTACTTTGTGCTTTCATGCGATTAACAATTCCCTCAACTTGCCCAACAAAGCCGTAAAAAATTCCGGCCTGCATAGCAGATACAGTTGTCTTTCCAACAATATGCGCAGAGCGCAATATTTCAATACGCGGCAATCTAGCTGCCTGTGTATAAAGCGCCTCCGTTGAAATCGAAATACCTGGAGCGATAGCACCGCCCATATAATCGCCCTTTTCGTTTAAGTAACAATACGTCGTGGCAGTACCAAAATCAACAATAATCAATGGTGCTTTATAATCATCAAGAGCCGCAATAGCGTTCACTATACGGTCCGAGCCAACTTCACGAGGGTTTTCATATTTAATATTCAATCCTGTTTTCACACCTGGTCCTACGACGAGCGGTTTTTTTCGAAAATACTTTTGACACATCGCTTCTAACGAAAACATGATTGGTGGTACAACAGAGGATATAATAATGCCTTTAACTTGTTCAAATGAAATGCCTGCATGATTAAAGAAAGATAATACTTGCATTGCGTATTCATCTTCTGTTTTATGAAGGTCTGTCACCATACGCCAATGGAAGGCCAATTGATCGTTGTCATCATAGACACCTAATACGATATTCGAATTTCCTGCATCTAAAACTAAAATCATCGTTGATGCCTCCTATTTATTGCCCCTCATCGTAATTGTACCTGTCACTATGCAATTGATACAACTAAAACAATGCATATTCATGCACAAAAAATCAAAATCAATTATGCCTCGGTATAATTGCGTCCGGAATCGGAAAGAAGTTAAAACACTTTAGAAAATGATACCACACTTTTATTCCTACGAAATAGCATTCATTCTTACTCCCAAAAGGAGCTACCCTCATATTAGGTAGCTCCTTTCAAATTAAATCTAATATTAAAGCGTGAAGTTGATTTCCGTTCCAGGCTACTCGCTTTATTGCTAACGCTTCTCTTTCGCACAGATAAACAATATTGCTGAAGTTTCGTTTTAATTAGGCCATGCCAGAAAATACATCTTTGTGCATTGGTTGATCTTCGTTACGACTGGGCGACTCCTTGGGGATCAGCGATAGAGGAACGAAGGCTAAAAGCATCACATCCTGTGATAACGCCTTCGTGACCAACATCGTGTTGGCCGAGACCCTGGAGCGAGCATCGCGAGTGAAGCGGCTCATTGGACGCCCCCAGGAAGCTCTGCTCTGCGCGAAAGCGTAGCGACAGCAACAAAGCGCCCAGTCGGAACGGAAATCAACCCTTCATTTTGCCGAAGAACCATACTAAAGGAGCCACCCTCATCTTAGGTAGCTCCTTTCAAATTATTTAAAATTAAATTTTTCTGGGTCTGGTCCGCAACGTAATCCATCATTTAGTGCATCTAACTGAGCCATTTCTTCCTCCGTTAATGCAAAGTCAAAGACCGTTAAATTTTCTGTCATTCGTGCAGGAGTCATTGTTTTTGGAATAGTGACTACACCATGCTGAACATCATAGCGTAACACAATTTGTGCAGGTGTTTTGCCATATTTAGAAGCTAGCTGCTGAATCAATGATTCTTCCAATAGAGAACCATTCATTAGTGGTGACCAAGCTTCTGCCTGTATTCCTTTCTCCTTACAAAATGCACGTACTTCCTCTTGAGTTAAGTGTGGGTGAAATTCAATTTGATTAATAACAGGAACAACTGATGTTTCCTTTAATAAATGTTCTAAATGATGAACATGGAAATTACTAACACCAATTGAGCGTACACGTCCATCCTGATAAACTTTTTCAAGCGCCTTATACACATCAACATAATTTGTATCTATTCCCGGCCAGTGAACTAAATATAAATCTAAATAATCTAATCCTAATTTTTCTAAACTACTATCATAAGCTGCAAGTGTTTCTTCATAGGAGAGTCCATCGTTCCAAACCTTTGATGTTACGAATAGTTCTTCACGTGTTACTAATCCCTCATCAATTGCTGCACGAATTCCTCGCCCTACACTTTCTTCATTGCGATATACTTGGGCTGTATCAATGCTGCGGTAACCTTTTGCAATAGCTGTTTTTACCGCTACAGCCAAGTCATTTCCTTCAGGTACTCGAAAAACACCATAGCCGATTAATGGCATTTCTAAACCATTATTCAATGTTACGTTTCCCATGTGTCAACACTCCTATCTATTTTGGCTCTAAAATATTAAAGAACCTACATAAAATTATCGTAATACCTAATACAGAAAAAAGGCAAAGAAAAAGACTGCTTACTAAAATCGTAAACAGTCTTTCCCATATTAATCACGCTTTTCATCGATACCTTTTGGTGTATCATTCGGCCCTATGTCCTCTTTAGGTAAATCAGCTGTTGTTGGATTTGGTTCATTGTTAAGCAATTCTTTCTTAACAACTGGTTCACCAACTACATCTAATACTGGTTGAGCTTCAGCTTTAGGAGCTTTTTCTACAACCGGTTCTACCTCTGGTTCCGGTAAGACACCGTGATCACGTAAATGCTCGATTTCTTGCGCGTTCAATGTTTCTTTTTCCATCAACGTGTTAGCAATTAAATCAAGTAAACCACGTTTTTCAGTTAAGATTCGTTTAGTACGCTCATATTGCGAATCGATAATTTTTTGCATTTCCTTATCAATTTCATAAGCGATTGAATCAGAATAGTTTTGATCTGAATTAAAGTCACGACCAAGGAATACATTCCCACCCTGACTTGAACCAAACTGCATTGCACCAAGATTTTCACTCATACCATATTCAGTGACCATGGCACGTGCAATACTTGTTACCTTTTGGAAGTCATTATGTGCCCCAGTAGATACTTCGCCAAGGACGATTTCCTCTGCCACACGACCACCAAGAAGTCCAGCAATACGGTCTAATAGTTCTTGTTTTGTTGTGAAGAAACGTTCTTCCTTCGGTAACATAATCGCGTAACCTCCAGCTTGGCCACGAGGGACGATCGTTACTTTGTGTACTGTATCTGCTTCATCTAGCTCTAAACCAACAACTACGTGGCCGGCTTCATGGAACGCTACAAGTTTCTTCTCCTTCGCTGAGTATACACGGCTAGCTTTTGCTGGACCTGCGATTACTCGGTCAGATGCCTCATCGATATCTGCCATATTGATTGTACGTTTGCTTTTACGAGCCGCTACAAGTGCAGCTTCATTTAACAAGTTCTCTAAGTCGGCACCCGAGAAACCTGGTGTACGTTGTGCAACAGCTGCTAAGTCCACTGACTCTGATAAAGGTTTGTTGCGCGCATGTACTTTTAGGATTGCTTCGCGACCTTTTACATCAGGGTGCCCTACTGTAATTTGACGGTCAAATCGACCAGGACGTAATAAGGCTTTATCTAAAATATCTGGGCGGTTTGTTGCAGCGATAATAATAATACCTTCGTTTGCCCCGAAACCATCCATTTCAACTAACAATTGGTTCAATGTTTGTTCACGCTCGTCATGGCCACCACCAAGACCTGCGCCACGTTGACGGCCTACTGCATCAATCTCATCGATAAAGATGATACAAGGTGCATTTTTCTTTGCATTTTCAAACAAGTCACGCACACGTGATGCACCGACACCGACGAACATTTCTACGAAGTCAGAACCTGAAATCGAGAAGAATGGTACGCCAGCTTCACCTGCTACTGCTCGTGCAAGTAATGTTTTACCTGTACCAGGAGGACCTACAAGTAAGATACCCTTTGGAATACGAGCACCAATCTCAGTGAATTTACGATGATCTTTTAAGAAATCAACAACTTCAACAAGCTCTGCTTTCTCTTCATCAGCACCCGCTACATCTGTAAAACGAACTTTTTTCTTCTGATCGTCATAAAGTTTGGCTTTACTTTTACCAAAGCTCATCACTTTATTTCCGCCACCTTGAGATTGACTCATTAGGAAGAAGAATAAGAAAATGATAATGATGAAAGGAATAATTCCTGTAAAGAATTGAATCCATCCACTTGTTTCTGGCGCTGTTAAAAATGTAATATTACTATTCTTATCCTTAGCAGCCTCATCGATGCGGTCCATTAATGATTGGTTATTGGTAGGGAGGTTTGCAGTAAAGCTTTCTCCTTTTTCATATCCCTTCAATGTACCTTCAACGATGTATACTGATTTATCAGGTTGAATTGTAGCACTTGTTATTTCTTTCTTATCTAGAGCTTCTATAAACTCATGATAAGTTAACTCTTTCGTTGGTGAAGTTCCACCATTGAAAGTACCAAAAATACCGATAATCACTAAGAAAATCAGTAAATAGAATATGGTATATCGAAATATTCGATTCATCTCCAGCCTCCTCATTACAACAGAAAAATTATAAGTAAAATCTTAACATATCATGATTTCATCATACAACGAAAAGCCCTACATAAAAAAAGTTTCGTGCGATTTTTGTCGAAATCGAAACATATTTATGCATTTATTTACTATGTTCCAGCGTTTGTATCCGATACTTCATTCAGTACAATGTGCCTAGATTTTTAGATTTACAATCAATTATGCCTCTGCATAATTGCGTCCAGAATCAGCTTTAGGTCAACGTGGTGTTGGTTACTCAGTCGCGTGCTGTCTACTGTTGTCGCACAGATAAAACCTTGTAGCTGACGTTTCACTTTCGCTACGTAAACACTGCTGAAGGAAGTAAAAAAACTAAAAATCTATGACCTTCGTTGGAGGCTCTTACCTTTCATAGCTGATGTTCTTTCGTTAACTTTTTACTTTTAGAAAGAATAAACTTCCGGCTTTAAAATGCCGATATACGGTAAATTACGGTATTTTTCTGCGTAATCTAAACCATACCCTACAACAAAGCCGTCTGGCACTTCAAAACCAACATAATCAGCAGCTAAGTTTACTTTACGACCTGATGGTTTATCTAACAATGTAACGATTTTGATGGATTTTGCTTTGCGGTATTTAAATAAGTCGACTAAATAGCTCAACGTTAAGCCGCTATCAATGATATCCTCGATAATTACTACGTCACGTCCCTCGACGCTTGTATTTAAATCCTTTAGAATCTTTACTTCCCCAGATGAAACAGTTGCATTACCATAGCTAGAAACATCCATAAAATCTAGCTCAATGAAAGAATCGAAACGTTTCATTAAGTCTGTCATAAAAGGCATAGCCCCTTTTAAAACACCAACAGCTAACGGGAATGAATCTTTATATTCCTCTGTCAATTGTGCTCCTAATTCAGCGATTCTTTCTTGCAATTGTTCTTCTGTAATCATAACTTTTTCGATGTCATTTTGTAACATTTTGATTCCTCCTCGTGTGTATAAAAAATGTTCAACCATGTGCGGTGAAATTTTACAAAGACCTTAGTCTACGATGAGCACTGTATCATCGTTTGGTTGCGGAGAGGTTGAAAACAACATTCCCATTCGCACACCAATTACCGCTACGACCTCTTCAGATTGAGAAATCAGTAACGGCCAGCTATTCCGCTCATTCAAAGGAATCTTTTCATCTATAAAAAGGCGAGATAAGCGTTTTGGCCGATCCATTCCTTTTAACAGCATTCTATCCCCTTCCTTACGCGCTCTAACATAGAGTGGAAGTTTGAGTTTGCTAGCGTTAAAATAAAAAAGTTGTGCAGTATCCGTCAGCATTTTAGACGATAAATCAGGCAACTCGACTACGCATAAACGTTCACCATTCGTCAGTGTTGTCCACCCATTAGCAGTCGAAATAATCTTTTTCTCAGGAGAAGCTTGACCTTCTAATGTCTCTTTCTTCTGAATCGTAAATTTTCCATAACGGCGAACTGCTATAAAATTTTCTGGCAAGTGAACTTCAGCATACCCCGCTGTCGTATCAAAAAGCTTTGTAATAGAAGTCAATAAAGCATAACTTTGTATCGTATTTGAATCTTTGTAAAGATAGTTTAATAGTATTAAAATGAGCCTCCTTTGTAAAGCAAGTGGTTCCAATTGATGAGCCTTAATTTCCATGCTATATGTATTTTCGTCAATTTTTTTTACTATTCTAGAAAATACATCCTCCGCTAAATTCATTAAATAGGCATCGTCTTCTTGCAATTGTTTTGTAAAATGGGTTACCTGCTCTGTTACTCGAGGATTCTCTGCCTCCAACAATGGCACCACATGATGTCTAAAACGATTTCGTACATAGGTGTCCTTAGAATTGCTAGCGTCTTCACGATGATCTAACCCCTGCTTAAGTAAATATTCCCTTATTTCAGACTTTGTAACCGTTAAAAACGGACGAATTAATGTTTTTCCTTCAAAAATACGTTGTGAACGTATACCTTGCATACCATTGATCGTTGCATTTTTTGTCAGGGCCATTAATACTGACTCCAGTTGGTCGTCCGCATGATGTGCAGTTACAAGCTTGCTAGCATTCGTTTTTTCCATGATCTCTTTAAAATATTGATAACGTTCTCTACGGCAAATAAGCTGTGTATTGCCATTTTCTAAAGCCATAATCTCTGGTATTGGAATAGCCTTTGCATATAAGTATATACCATACTCATCACAATATTTTTGGACAAAAGCTCTGTCCTCAGCCGATGCTTCACCTCTTAGCATATGATCAACATGTACGGCTTCTACCGTAATCCCCCATTGATCTTTTGTTTTTACAAAATAATGGAGTAAAGCCATTGAATCCACTCCACCTGAAACGGCGATGAGAAGATGGTCGTCTTGCTGTAATAATTGCTCTTTTTCAATAGTTTTTTTGACCTTTAATTCGAGTGACAAACGCTTCTCCTCCCCTTTTCGTTCTCTATTATCATGAATTGCTCATAGAGTGCTGAACTGGTCTAAACACGGCCCACGTAGGGACAACATGTGTAACCTCTAGCATCAATACAGTGCAATCGTCTTCAATGTCATAGTAAGACTGGAAAGATTCCATAATCGTCGTTAATTTTTCCTGTATAGTTTTAGTAGTGCTTGCTACCTGCTGGGCATACGCTAAAAATGTCTCTTCCTGCTCGTCCCAATCATCAACACTTGAGAACAATCCATCAGAGTGCATCAAAATTACATCGCCCGCCTTAAGCTTTCTTTTTTCCGCCTCTACTGCTGAAATGGATAAAAACCCTACAGGAGCTGCATTGCTTTCAACCTTCAGCACCTCTTTCCCACGTAAAATATACGTAGACATTCCCCCAGCCTTCCACGACCATAAATCACCGTGTTGTAAATCGACAAGTGCAAAATCAAGCGTTGCATACATATCATTTTGCTGCTTTAAGGACATGACATAATGCAACGTGTGCATCGCAGTCTCTGGGTTCATGTTGTAATTTAAACATTCTCGCATTAAATGTATTAACTTTCTACTCTCATGCTGTGCTTCTTTACTCTGCCCCATACCATCTGACAATAAAATTGCAAATAGTCCTGGATGTAATTGAAATAATGCATGGGAATCACCGGAATATAACGTCGCATCTTTAGACATGCTATATATATCATACTCTACTTCAAAGCTAATAGCTGATCTAAAGCTTACTTGAATATGGCGAAATGGTATATCACTTGCTACTACCTTTTCAATTTCAAATGGTTCTTCAAAAATATCATATAAAATCGGCAATATCATCCGTTCAGCTAACGTTGTGTCTTCCTCCCAATCGACGCGTGCTGGTGCTAAAGCACAGACAATTTTTCGTGCTCCCGGCTTATTACTTAACACATCTAGTTGAAAACATTCAATGTGTGCATCCTTTAACCGTTGAGTAATGTCCTTTTCCACACTAGCGAATGAAATAGTCTCTTCTTTCATCTCCGCTATTAACTGATTAAGATGATTGCTCATATCACGTAACTGAAGGGCAATCATTTTCTTACCATGAAAATACTGACCATTAATACGCTCTCTGTACAGCTCTGTTTCCAATTCTTCGAAAATTTTTGTTGATTTCACACATTTATAACGTATTTGTTCTTCGACACGATGCATACCAGAATCCTTTCCAACGCCTTTCATATGAAACCAGTCTGTCATTAGCTTGTCCATTCCGTTATTTTGCGCTCCCCAACAGTGATCATAACGGAAACAGCTTAGGCATGTATTCATCGGCGACACTTCCTTCGCCTCTTCTATCGGGGCCGTCATAAAGCGCTCAAACACAAGCTCCTTCATAAATTGTACAAAGTGCTGAAAATGCTCTAATTTAAACGTAACATGCTCCGTTAACCAACTTTGACGGGCGAGTAAGACCTCCTCACGCTGCGGAAACAGCTTGTCCCGCACCTTATCAGAATATTTTTTCGGAATGGATAGAAAAGCAATACTCCCAATTGCAATCGATGTAAAATAAACGCTATCTAACGGCAATGTTGCATCGTAAAATAAAAAAAACACACTCGGCAAAATACTGCCAATTGCTACACCAAATCTTCCAACGCGGGCCCCCATCCCTGCACACAATCCAGTTAACGTGGCCACAGAAAGCATACCCGTAAACGAAAGCTTTGCAATGCCAATAAGCGTTCCGAGCACTGCTCCGATAACTGTCGCTAATGGTACACTTCCTACTAATGCACCGAAGCAAATTAATAGTTGTAATAAAAAAATGGGGAGTGAAAAATAGCTAATGACAACTGCTTGCATCCCTGTAAGCATAGCAGCAAATACAACTAATCCAGAACCCAACTTCTCATAAGTCCAATGGCTCGTAAACCATTCATAAGAATTGACAAACAACACTTGCATAAACAACGTCATAATAAGAGCCAAAGCCGCTTCACAACCTACATAAAATTGCACAAGCACCGGCGGTAAACCTTGATGCATAACTCCCTGCCACATTATTTGCACAAGCAGTACCGCCAAAGAGACCGCTATACTTTGTGGTAACTGCCAATAACGGAAGCGCATGATACATTCATACATAACGATTTGCAATGCTAAAATAAAGACTTGTCCAAATCCAAGAAAAAAACATCCTATCAGACCACCAAACAAAACATACTTGGCGTATTCCTTATACTTCGTTCGAATAATTGCCCAAAAAGGAACCGAGAAAGGCACGGCCGCTTCAAATACAACGGACTGAGCTAAAAAGAAGGATGTTAAAAAAAATAAAGAGCCTATTAACAATTGCCTTTTTTTCACTCCTAATTTTTGTTCGTCTACATTTGCCGTGTTATACCATTCGATACTCGTCATTTCACTATCCCCTTTCTGCACTTTTGGAGCTATTATAAAAAATTATGTATGGAAAGATTGTCTGACGGTGGCAGAAAAAAATATAAACATTTCGACGAATACATATGCATAAATACGAGAAATGGCAACAATTTCTACATAAAATAGAAGCTGTACAAGATTAGAAACATCGCTTACTATGAGGTTGGTTTAAATGACAGAAAATTCAGGTGATTATTTCCCGTTGTCGTTGTATACGATACTTTACAAAATCTATGCCACAAGCGGGCTAATGCCCTCTTGCCCTCTCACCCTTTCTTTTTCACCGATTGACGTTCCATTATTCGTCATAATTACTATTGTCAGCAGTGTCGATGATACTTTTCTACTCAAGAACAAAAAGTTTGATAAATTTCCCATAAAAAGGGCCAACCACCAAAAGTTGTGGGCGGCATTCATTTTAAAGTTGATTGAAGTAGGGACTAGGTAACTCTTTGGGGATTAGCGTCACAGATGAGCCCTTGCAGTGCATAAGGGAACGGAAATCAACCACATATCATGGTGATGAGCCATCGTACTCCCCCTTTTTATTAGCAAATCTTTAATTAATGAATAAAAACCATATGTTTTTATTAATTTTTCCAAAAAAACTACTTGACGTTAGTAACAAAGGCTTGTATTATATAACTTGTTGCTAAAACAAATTGTTTAAAACGCGGAAGTAGTTCAGTGGTAGAACACCACCTTGCCAAGGTGGGGGTCGCGAGTTCGAACCTCGTCTTCCGCTCCATAATCTTATTGGCGGCCTAGCTCAGCTGGCTAGAGCGTACGGTTCATACCCGTAAGGTCGGGGGTTCGATCCCCTCGGCCGCCACCATAGTAGGCCCCTTGGTCAAGTGGTTAAGACACCGCCCTTTCACGGCGGTAACACGGGTTCGAATCCCGTAGGGGTCATCTCAAACAGGCGTCTCAGAATTATTTCTGAGACGCCTGTTTTTTTGTCGGTTAACAGTACAACAGCCTTTTAAACTATAAAGTAACATATTAGCAATATCACATTTCAGTTGCTGTTGCTTTCGCACAAACAAAACCTTTGTTGTTGCTGCCACTCATCGGAAAGCGCCCAGTAGGAATAGAATCAGCCCCACGTTATGGTGATGCGCTCAAAAATATGGCATACTAATAATGAAAAAAGCGTGTTATCTAGGAGGTTTATTTCCTTTGAATTCATTAACGAAAGCTGCTTTAATTTGTGGAAGCGGCTCTATGATCATTCTCGTATCCATTCTTATTAATTTACCATTCGCTGTACAAATACTTTTACTTCTTACCGGACTAGCCGTTAGTGTATACGGTGTGTTTTTACTTGTTAAAATGGTTGTTCGTCCAACCGAAAAGTCTTCCGAAACACCTACTGAACAAGCACCCGTACCCGCTCCTAAAAAGAAAAAAAGACCGACATCAACGTTGTAAGAATGGTTTATCCTTACATCCGCCGGAGGCTTTAGCCAACAAATTTCTTTCTTTCGCTACGAAAATACCTGCTGAAAGAATTTAAAAAGTAATCACGACTTATGGCTAGTCGAAATGTATACAGAAATTATTAAAAAAAGGGGATTAGCTTAATATAAGCTAATCCCAACTCTATTTATACACTTTTTCTACGATTAAAACAGTCAGCAAACTACCCTCTTCTAGCTCCGCGACCACCGCGTTTTGACTCTGTAGCACGTTTTAGTGTTGCTAGACGTTCATCACTATCTTTTAAGAAACGGGCCATTTTTTGTTCAAAATTCTCTTTTGGTTGATGGCGCTCGTTACGATCATTAGAACGATTATCGCGACGTGGACGTGCTGGACGCTCTGGACGCTCCGGACGCTCTGGTCTCTCTGGTCTCTCTGCTTGAGGCTTTGCTTTACGGATCGAAAGACCGATCTTTCCGTCCGCTTCAACATTCATCACTTTTACTTCAACTTCATCTCCAACTTTTAGATGCTCATTGATATCTTTTACATAATTGTCAGCAACTTCACTGATGTGTACTAAGCCTGTTTTGCCATCTGGCAGCTCAACGAATGCTCCAAAATTTGTGATTCCTGTTACTTTACCTTGTACCTTGCTGCCTACTTCAATTGACATAAAAAAAATGCTCCTCCTTAAAAATTAAGCGACTCTTTTGAGTCATGTAATCAATTTATCAAACTTTTTACTACAATAAGTTTCTCTCTTCATTATATATAACAAAAAAAGAGTGTCAACAATACATAGCTTTTCAGTCGTCTTTTTTACCTTTCTTTTCTGATACGGCGTCTTTTTTATCTGGTATATCAGCCTTTTTTTCTTTTTCATCTTTTTCATCCGGTAAAATGAAATTTATTTCACCTTCTTTGGATAGGAAATACTCTTTGCGTAGTAACTTTGCGATATACTCAGGATCCTCTAACTGTTTAATTCTAAGATTTAACGATTCTCGCTCTTCTTTCAAATCAGAAAGATGCTCCTTCGCTTCAACCTTTTCCTGCTCTTTTGCAGCTAGCGTTTCATTTTGATTCAAAAGTATATTTCCGAGAACGGCAATAATAACGACTGGTACAATCGCAAAAAAGGCAATGCGGCGCATTTTCCGTTTCCGCCCTTCAATTTTACGATTTATAGCTTTATCCGTGTTACGGACATAGTCATTATCAAGCTTAGTATAGTTTTGTTGGCGATCATTTGATGAACGACGTTTAGTCATGCCCGCACCTCCGAAAGTTATTGTTGTCTTTTATTATACTTGATAAATCGAAATTTTTTAAAAAAAGTGTTGGACAAATACGAATAAATTTTGACAAAAGGTCTTAAAACAAATGCTCCAATGTTTATTAATAAATTAAAAATTTGTCGAATGGTAGCAAATATTAATCGTATGATGAACCACAAAGGTCTCCATGTTATATTCACCAAAACCCTTGCGATGAAACGTAAAAAAGTCTGAAAAAATGTTTGATACAAAAAAATTCCGGCTATTTGCGCTAGCGGGTCATAAGCCCGCCAAGCGCCATCTTTTAGCCAAAATAATAAATAGTATGTCATGCCCCCAAGTAGAATCCAGGTAAGTAGTTCAAATACCATCATCCATCTTCGAAGGCTTGACCTTTTTGGAGTTGAAAAAACAATTAGCCTTACACTATCAATAATGAATCCAACTGCTATACCGCTCAAAACCATGACTAATAGTTGAACAAATTGTTCACTAACAATCATCCAAATAATTTATGAAGGAAACCTTTCGAGAAGCCACTTTCCTCCTCGTCATACTGTAAGGTTTTTACAGTTCCTTCAAGCGTCAATAACCCTTTGTCAACATCTAAATGAACGATATGCAGTTCTTCTCCACGGATTAACAAATGCCCTTGGGACGTCTTAATGAAAAACTCTTCCTGATCAAAGCGTTCAATTGATTTTACAGAAGTCATGTCCATTCTTTTACGATTACGAATCGTTAAAATATGCTCTCCAGATGGAATTGTGTAACGGTTACTTTCTTGATGTAGCGTCATTTTCTTCCTCCTTTAGTCGTCCTAGCTTCTGTTCACTTTATGCGGACAACCTTAAAAGCATGACAACTTTATTAAAGTTGCTACACTTTTATCAGAGGAATATTTGATTTAATCTTCGTCATCAATAAATTCAGGCTCAATTTTTTCAAGACGCTCTTCCTTCAAAATCGTAAACATTTTTGCGGCATCTTCTTTTTTCACAGTATCACGTAATTCTTCTACACGCGCTGTCACAATTTTTTGTCCAAAACGAATGGCTAGCTCGTCTCCAGCTTTAACAGCACTACTAGCCTTTGCGATCTTACCATTGATCGTAATACGGCCTTGATCTGCTACTTCTTTCGCTAATGTACGTCGTTTAATTAAACGTGATACCTTTAAAAATTTATCTAATCGCATACTTTTACTCCTTTTCCAGTTGCTTCGCTTCATTCCAAAAAGCATCTAATTGTTCTAATGTATAATCAGAAAATGGCTTTCCACTTTCCTTTACCTTTGCCTCCACATAACCAAAGCGTCTCGCAAACTTCTCATTGGCATGTAACATAGCCTCTTCTGGATTTAACTTGTAGAAACGTGCTAAATTCACAAGCGTGAACAAGACATCTCCAAATTCATCTAGACGTGACGCACTTGTACCTTTCGTCACCTCATTACGAAATTCCTGCCATTCCTCCGCAAACTTGTCCCATGCTCCATCTACATCAGGCCAATCAAATCCAACCTTTGCAGCTCTTTTTTGATAATTATAGGCAGTTTGTAGAGCAGAGGACGCCCGATATTCCTCTTCCAATAGTGGCTTATCACTTATACCCTTTTCTTCTGCTTTTATAACTTCCCAATTCGCTACAACACCCTCTGCATCTTCTACCGATACATCTCCAAATACGTGTGGGTGTCGACGAATCATTTTTTCACTTATTGAAGCTAATACATCTTCCAATGTAAAGTAACCTTGATCTTCTCCGATTTGTGCATGAAGGAATACTTGTAACAGTACATCTCCGAGCTCCTCGATCATCGCAAAGTCATCCTCTGCATCTACCGCTGCCAAATATTCGTGCGCTTCTTCTAGTAAATATTTTTTCAGTGATTCATGCGTTTGCTTTTGATCCCACGGACAACCATTTGGTCCTCGTAAAACAGCAATAATTTGGCGGAAGGTTGCCCAATCTCGTAAAGCCTCCTCTTGCGATTTCACAGGTGGTACATATACCGTTGTTAAATTGTTCACCTCAACGCTTTGGTCGAGCTCATAAAGTGGTACCGTCACTAATTTTTCCTGTGCCGATCCTGCTGCAGTAACTACTGTAACAGGGTATTCGTCATCATATTTCTCCATTAACGTAAGCTTTACTTCTGACGCACTGAATGTATCATACACTTGGGCAATTAAAATATGCTGACGCATGTTAATGTCATGCATAGAAAAGCTAGTGCCATCCAGCAGCTGAAAGCCCTCAATCGGGTCGATCTTTAACGCACCGAATATTGGGTCTAAGAAGCTTTGTCCACCTTCAATGACTAATTTTACTTTTCCCGCATCCGCAGCAGCAATCAACAATTGCACAGTCTGCTCCGCAACAAGTGGATGTCCTGGTACAGCGTACATTACATCTTCAATCGCCGCAGCAGCCACAAGCGTTTCTGCAATTTCTTCATACACAGGCTGAAACGAGCCATGTTTTTCATAGACCGTGTCAAAGCTTTCAAATTGTAAGCCCTCAGCTGATAATTCTCCTAATACCGGATGATCCACTGTACGAACATATAATTTTCTAGCCGCTTTTAATTTTTTATAGACACCCATTTGCAGCTGATTAAAATCACCCGCACCTAGACCAATAACTGTTAAAGTATTCAACAAATCCACCTACTTCTTCCGATTTAACCATAATTGATAAACTGCCATCTTGCGCCCAAACGGTAGTAAGTACCACTCTTTTTCGCCAAGCACTCGTAACTTAGCAATTATTGTGACCATTACAAATGCCCCTAAACTAACAGCTGTAAAACCTGCTACCACCGCAACAAATCGAGGTGATAAAAATTGGCTTAACAACGATGGTATAAACTGTAACCAAACTAGCACTACAGCTGCCATGCTTAGTGATGCAATTCCAACTTTTTTATAAAAACTAGCTGGTGCTAATTGAATTGCAATTATTTTCTTTAAATAAAAAACAAGCATGAGGGCAGTAAATAATAGACCCACATTATTAGCAATAGCAGCACCTAATACACCAAATAAATTAATTGTCAGCACATTCAATATTATTTTAAATATAAAACCTACAATTAAAAATAAAGCTGGCTTTTTTAATTTACCATAACCTTGCAGAATAGCTGTAAATGTCAAAATAATCGACAAAGGCACGATTTGTAACACATATACCATAAGCACTTCCGACAGCGCATCTGTTTTAAAGAGCATTGCGTTAATATAAGGCATAACGAGTATTAAACCTAAAGATGCTGCCCACCCAAATAATACAGACGCTCTATACGTTAATTGTATAAACGGAATTGCACTACGGCCTTCCTGTTTTTTGGACATATGTGCGACAAGCGGTACAATAGCCAGCGAAAGAGAAGAAGCAATGACAACTCCGAGCTGCACTAACGGCTGCCCACGATCATAAACTCCTTTTGTTACCTTAGCTACCTTCTGATCCATTCCACCCTCTACTAATAATGAATAAATTGTAAAGGAATCAACTAGCTGATAGCCTAGTAACAATAGGCCACTCATGCTTACACTTAAACTTAGCAATGTGACCTCTTTAATAATGGGAAAACTTTCGATACGTCGTCGCTGTTTCTTATCGTTCAATAAACCGAAACGTTTTTTAAAGATAAACGTAAGTAATATAAAACCTACAATTTCACCAATAACTGTACCTATTATAGCCATTTGTCCAGCACTATATAGTGATTCTGTCGTCTTCATAATGATAAATGTGCCCGCTATAATGACGGATACCCTCACAGCTTGTTCAAGGACTTGTGCATAAGCAACTGGCTCCATAATACCTCTTGATTGGAAGCCGCCCTTTAAAATAGCAAGAGCCGGCATGACAAGTACTATAAATGAACCCGTCCGTATTAAAGGAGCAAGCTGCGTATCGCCCATGAGCCGTGCAATTATTTCAGCTCCACTAAATAAAACAACAAAAAACAACAACGATAGTACTATTAAATAACGAAAAACAATACGCATAATACCGCTTCGTTTTTGATTTCGCTCTAGCGGGTCTAAAATACAATCATTATCTGCAAGCATCTTAGAAATAGCTACTGCAAATCCACTAGATGTCCATACGACAAAAATAGATATAACTGGATACACTTGCTGATAAATATAAAATCCTTCATCACCAACAAGGTTTTGAAAAGGCACACGATAAATTGCACTAAGAACCTTCACAATAAGGGCAGCAATTGTAAGTAAGGCCGCGCCCTTCATGTAGCTTTTCATGCCAAAACGTTCCGACATAAATTGCCCTCTTTCCTTCTTTAACAATGCCAATAGTATAGCATATCTCAAAAGTTTGACGCGCGAATACGATTACCATAAAACTATGTACGAAAAAAAGTTATTGTTCAGCCTAAAAAAAGGTCAGCGCAATAACTTTCAATTCTCATCAACTATTCATTTGTTTAGCTAAGAAGTTAGCAGCTGTTTCTGCAACTTTCACTTCAACTTCACCAATAAAATGTACCTTAGATAAAACGATAATACAACCGATTGGATCACCATTCACCATGATAGGTGTTGCACAATAAGACTTCACTTGCTCATATTGTCCAGGAACAATCTCGATAGTTGTTTCCATTTTTTCTATTTTTGTTGAACGCTCTTCCATAAAACTTTCCGCAAAAGATGTAATGCGACGATTAATATACTCTTTCTTACCGATTCCTGCGACAGCAATTACTTCATCACGGTCGGTTACAAACGCTGGAGTACCTAATGTTTCATATAATGTTTCTACATATTCCCTTGCAAATTCCCCTAAATCGTTAATTGGAGAATATTTCTTTAAAATAACTTCGCCTTCACGGTCTGTATAAATTTCTAACGGGTCACCCTCGCGAATACGTAGCGTCCTACGAATTTCTTTTGGAATAACCACACGCCCTAAATCATCAATACGACGAACAATTCCTGTTGCCTTCATTCATAATCCTCGCTTTCGCTACAATAAAAATTTTTTTCAACTCTAGTATGGTTTTTTATGAAGCAATCTATGCAAAAACTGAAGAAAAAGGATTTCACACCCAACAATATTTTTCAAAAAGGCCTTAAAACCTAAATTATTGTACTTCAAATACATTTAGCATGTAGAATTTTTAACTTCAATCAACTTATCTTAGATTAACCACAAAAACAAATTTTTATAAATATTTTATAAAAAAATTTTAACAAGAAATAATAATAATCCAACCTATGTTGTTGCGTCAATGAGCCAAAAGGATTTTTATTATAAAGGCATTTCCACGTAATCTAATCCTTTTCACCCCCTCACTCCTATCAGTTAGATCCACAGTCTTATTTGTAAAAACGATACTTAAGAAGTCGCTCCATCTACAGTCCAGTCAAAATTTCAATTTGCATGCATCTTTTGGCATATCACCCAAAGTTAATAATGGTAAAACGAAACTTCTGCAATGTATCTGTACGAAAGCGAGGGAGCAGTATCAAATATTTTTTGCGCGTACGTGTAGTGCTAACGTTGCGTCTGCAACATATATTTTCTGTACACAAGTGTAGTGCTAACGTAGGTTTACAGAAATTTTTTATTGCTCGAAAGCGAAGCGCAGCATCGGATATTTTCAGTGCGTAAGTGTAGCGCTAACATCGCAACTAATAAGGGTTTCCCGCGTATGAGTCAGCGCTAACATTGCGTCTGCAACAAAGGTTTTCTGTACGTAAGCGTAGTGCTAACGTAGCGTCTACAACAACGGTTTTCTATACGTAAGCACAGCAACATCGTCAACATTCATTAAGATCTCCTAGACCGTTTTATTTTTCTATAATAAAAAGCTGACCATTATCCTAGTTAGATAAGGTCAGCTTTTTATCATTTTTGTTTTTTTGCGTTAGCAATAATATGCATCATATCTTCTAAAATATCAAAGGGTTGATATTTCCCACATTTTCGTTCATCAATCGTTAATTTCAGTTGCATACCATCCATACCAAAACCGACAGCTCGTTCAAATTTCATGGATTCTTCAACAACTTTACTGCCATCAACTTTTACTGTCCCCTCTTCAGATAACAATATTGTGATAATTTTTTGCTTTTCTTTTACCGACAATACGCCTGCACCTAAGCCCCATACCTTCATACGCGCAATTCGCAGTAAGCGCTCAGTTTCAATCGGAAGATCTCCGAAGCGATCCTCTAATTCCTCTGTGATTTCGCCATACTCCTCCACTTGATCCATCGCTTTAATACGTTTATACATTTGAATTTTTTGATAGCCATCAGGAATGTATACATCTGGAATATACGCATCAATACTCAATAAAATTTCGATGTCAGGCTTCTCTTCTTTTTTCACACCTGTTTGGCGCTCAGCAATCGCCTCTTGTAGCATTTGTGAATACAAGTCAAAACCGACAGAATCAATAAAGCCATGTTGCTGCGCCCCTAGCAGATTCCCAGCACCACGAATAGATAAGTCACGCATAGCAATTTTAAATCCTGAACCTAACTCTGTAAATTCTTTAATCGCCTGTAATCGTTGCTCAGCTACATCTGTAAGAACTTTATCACGTTGATACATAAAGTACGCATATGCTACCCTATTAGAACGCCCAACACGCCCACGCAATTGATAAAGCTGCGCTAAGCCCATTCGATCAGCATCGTGAACAATCAATGTATTAACGTTCGGTATATCTACACCTGTCTCAATAATCGTTGTTGTTACAAGCACATCATAGGCACCTTCTAAAAAGGCTAATATGACAGATTCTAATTCTGACTCCGTCATTTTCCCATGTGCATGCCCGATACGTGCTTCGGGGACAAGCGTTTGAATTTCATCAACTTTACGAGCCATATCCTCTACACGATTGTATAAGTAGAATACTTGCCCACCACGCGCCATTTCTCTCTCAATAGCTTCCCGCACCAATGCACCGCTATGCTCCATTACATAGGTTTGTACAGGGAAACGGTTTGCTGGTGGCGTTTCAATTACCGATAAATCACGAACACCTACCATCGACATATGAAGTGTTCTTGGAATCGGAGTTGCCGTTAGTGTTAATACATCAACATTCGTCTTAAGTTGTTTAATTTTTTCCTTATGCGTTACACCAAAACGTTGCTCCTCATCAACAATAAGCAATCCGAGGTCTTGGAATAATAAGTCTTTAGATAAAATTCGATGCGTTCCAATAACAATATCAACTTGCCCTTCTTTTAAGCCCTTTAACGTCGCCGTTTGCTCTTTTTTTGTGCGGAAACGAGACAGGAGACCTACATTAATAGCAAAGTCTTGGAATCTCTCACGAATCGTTTCGTAATGTTGCTGCGCTAAAATCGTTGTCGGCACAAGGAACGCTACCTGCTTGCCGTCTTGAATTGCTTTAAATGCAGCACGAATTGCTACCTCAGTTTTACCATATCCCACATCTCCACATACAAGGCGATCCATTGGACGTTCACGTTCCATATCACGTTTCACTTCGATAATTGAACGTAACTGGTCCTCTGTTTCCTCATAAGCGAATGAAGCCTCAAAATTGCGCTGATCGTCATTGTCAATCGCAAATGCATGACCCTTTTCTGCTTCACGTTTCGCATACAGCTTAATTAAATCATCAGCAATATCTTGCACAGCAGAGGATACTTTAGCTTTAGCTTTTTTCCACTCTGCTCCACCTAATTTATGTAGCTTCGGTTCACGGTCTTCAGATGCTACATATTTTTGGATTAAATCTATTTGCTCTACTGGAACATACAACTTATCATCTGCGCGATATCGAATGTGTAGGTAATCTTTATGTGTACCATTTACCTCCAGTGTTTCTAAGCCAATATATTTCCCAATACCGTGATGTACATGTACAACATAGTCGCCAGGTTTAATTTCTGTATAGCTTTTAATACGTTCTGCGTTCGTCATTTTTTGAGGACGTGCTTTTTTCTTCGCCTGCTGTTTAAACAGCTCATCCTCTGTAACTACCACTAAGCGCTGTAACGGTAATTCAAAGCCACTAGATAGCGAGCCATCCACAATATAAATACCCGCTTCTGTCGGATGACCAATTGTCGTATGAATATCATATTCTTCAAGCATTTGCTGTACACGTTTAACACGGTCTTTATCTCTCGCTACAATTAGTACAGTAAATTTACCGAGTAGCCAGCGTTCAACCTCGCTTTGTAATAATGACATTTGGCCATGAAATTGTTGCATTGGTTTGCAAGAAAAGTTCGTCGTCTTATTAAAGGATACACCTGCAAAAGTTCGCGAAAATAATGAGAAATATAGTTTTTGCTGAGATAACATTGCTAGAATCTCTTTTAAAGAGAATGCTGGCTTTACATCATGCACCATTTTCCCTTCTTCAATTAGAGATAAAAACCACTCATCTTCTTCACGCTCCCATGCATCCATAACCTCCTGAATGCGCCCGAGCTCATCAAACAGCACAATGCCGTCGTGTACAAAATAATCTCCTAAATAGGCTGTTTTCTCATACAATAACGAACCATATTTATTTACATAGTCCGGTAAATTCCCTTGCTGTAACAATTCAATATCATATTGAATATGTTGATACAGTAACTCCTTCGTCTCCTGCTTCTTGACTTTCTTTAAGCTTGTCGCTAATGCAGCTTCTAAACGACCTGCCAATGCTTTTCTTTCTTCCTTTGTCAAAATAACTTCTGACGCAGGGAGGATACGAATCTTCTGTAATTTATCAATGGAACGTTGATCGTCCGCAGAAAATGTTCGAATCGAGTCCACTTCCGTATCAAATAATTCTATACGAATCGGTGACTCTAAATACGGAGGATAAATATCTAATATGCCACCACGTAACGCAAATTCTCCAGGTGTCGTCACCATTGAATTACGCACGTACCCCATCTCTACTAATGTTTGAAGCCATTCATCAATCTGAATATCCTCACCTACTGCTATTTGTAAAAAATACTGTAGCCAATGCTCTTTAGGCTGCATCATTTTACGTAAGCCCGCAACCGGTATTACATAAACAGCTTTTTCACCTCTAGCAAGACGATCAAGTGTTGCGATACGTTCAGCACGTAGCTCCGGGGAAGCAACAGATAAATCAGCAGCAATAAACTCATCGGCAGGATAATAATGAACATGCTCCTCACCTAAAAGTCCCGCCAGCTCGTCGGCCATTTTCTGAGCCTGCAATAGATTAGGAGATATAATATAAATTGGTTTTTTTACATATTCAAATAATGCATCGACCATTACCGGGCGTGCGCTTCCAGTTAATCCTGTAATAAGCTGTGTTGCAGAATGACCGCTCTGAATCTCTTGTAAAAATGATGTGATATGTTTGTCCTGCATCACAAGCTGTCGTAAAACTTCCAATGTCAAAAGCTCCTTTCAACGCATAATTCTCGTCACCATTACTAGTAATCTAGTACTATAATACGTATTTTTATTGTTTATTTTATCCATTATACCTTGACATAATTTCGTCCGGAATTGGCTTTAAGCCTAAACCTGAGCGAAGTTAAACGGAAAAAGCTTTGGACGCACGTAATGTGCGCCAAAGCGTCCTTCCAATTATTGAATCCATTTATTGAGTGCGTGATAATCTGGATATTGTTTCAGCGAATCCTCACATTGCTCACAAATGCAGTGCACCGTCGTTAGTCCATGTTGATCTTTCTCAACATAATCATCCGCTTCACCCAATTCGAAAATATGTAGTTTTCGAATTGTATCATCTGCATCAAATGGTAGCGTACCTATTTCTACTTCACAATGCCGACATCGATATCGAACTGACATCTCCAAATCATCCTCCTTTAAGCAACTTACTACTTAAAGTATAGACATTTCGAAAAAAGATTATGCACTTCCAATTTTGTCTTAGAGGTCATTTTAGAAATAGAGAATAGTTTTGCACTGTAGTTAATACTATATATTTAGTTAGCTGTTGTCGCAGAAAAAAACAACACCAATTATACCTCGGCATAATTGCGTCGGGAGTCGGCTTTGTGCTTAGGCCTGTAGCTGACGCTTCGCTTTCGCTACAAAAAACATCTGCTGAAATAAATTAAATCGTCATCCTAAACAACTGTAATATCCATAATTGTTATTTGTTAAAGCGATTCATCACATCAAGAAATGGATTTGAAAGAGATGCTTCTACAGCATTTACACACTTTTCAATAGCTTCACCAACGACAGCTTGATCTTCTTTTGAAAATTTTGATAACACGTAATCTGCTACCTTCATGCCTGCTGGTGGGCGATTAACCCCAACTCGTATGCGATTAAATTCTTGTGTACCTAAATGCTGAATTAATGATTTAATACCATTATGTCCACCTGCACTACCTTTTTGACGCAGGCGTAATTTGCCTGTCTCTAAATCTAAATCGTCATAAATAACAATCAAATCTTCCACATCAATATCAAAATAGTTCATTAGGGGACCAACACATTCCCCTGATAAATTCATATATGTTAAAGGTTTAACAAGTAGAACCTTTCCTTCAGGACGATGTACTGTTGCATACATACCA
This sequence comes from Lysinibacillus sp. NPDC056959, assembly GCF_042674095.1. NCBI lineage: Bacteria > Bacillati > Bacillota > Bacilli > Caryophanales > Bacillaceae > Lysinibacillus > Lysinibacillus sp. NPDC056959. Next base: position 36,512 of record NZ_JBHURE010000026.1, read on the forward strand.
TTAAACTTTGAATTAGTTAAAGGTGCACCCCATTTTTCAGCTAATGCATCTATAACATCGAAGCCAATATTATGTCTTGTATGCTCATAAGGTTTACCTGGATTTCCTAAACCAACGATAATTTTCATAAGTACCCCTCTTCTTTCAAATCTAATAGTCATTATTTTACCATATCATGCACTCAGAAAGCAGTTTCGACAATTTTTGAAAGTAAAAGTTCAATAACGGCTTGATATTATTTAAAATCTTCAATTCAACCATACATATCGCGAAATGGTTATGACTTAATAAGGAAGCAAACGTCGAATAAGATGCCAATATCCTTGCCAAATAAAGTAAAAAAGCTACTGAAGAAGCTTAGCTTCCTCAGTAGCCTTTCCTTAACAAATATTTTTACTCTTGTACCTGTTCACTCTCTACTGTCGATTCTTCAACGACTGCCGGAGCCATAATTGATACCAATGTATGACCATCTTCACTAAGAATATTAAAATCAATCATATCTCGAATATCTGCTACTGTAATTGTTTCACCAATTTTAAGTTCAGTAATATCCACTTCAATAGCTTCTGGTATATCTGCTGGTTTCACATTAATCTTCACATCTAAGTTAGGCTGCATTAATATGCCACCCACACTAACACCAACTGACTCCCCTACAAGTTTAATAGGCACTTCAGCTTCTATCGCTTCGGACATATTAATTGCTAAAAAGTCAATATGATTTACTTCATCTTTCATAGAGCATTGTTGAATTTCTGATACAACAACATTCACTTTTTCTCCATCTAAATCCACCGAAAACACACCGTTTTGCCCATTCTTTTGAATGGATTTTCTGAATTCCTTCGCTGAAATAGAAATTGGGGTAGAATTTAATTTATAGCCGTAAATAACTGCCGGAATGGCTCCCCCTTTTCTAAGTTGGGTTAATGTCGAACGGTGCCCAGCTTCGCGCTTTTTAACACTTAATACTGTACTCATATCTATACTTCCCCTTCCAAGAAAAATTATTTACACCTTATTATAAATGTCACTACTTTCAATGACACTTATTAAGGCTATAATAATATTTACTATTTTTCATAAAGTAGTGTAAATATTATTAAGTCACAACTACCATATACCCTTTTACAAGAAAATTCAAACAAAGTAAACCTAGAAAAAAGGACAAATCTACTTGCAAACGTAGATTTGTCCTTAATAAGCCACATATCGGCTCTTGTTTATTTATATATTAATCAAATAGAGTACTTACAGATTTGTTTTCATAAACACGAGAGATTGCATCTGCCATTAATTTAGCTACTGAAAGCTCTGTAATTTTTGGAGATTTTTTCTCGTCTGGAAGCTGGATTGTATTTGTTACAACTAATTCTTTAATCGAAGAGTTTTCAATACGCTCGATTGCTGGGCCTGATAGTACTGGGTGAGAGCAACAAGCATAAACTTCTTTCGCGCCAGCAGCACGTAATGCGTCTGCGCCGATTGTAATTGTACCAGCAGTGTCAATAATATCATCAATCAAGATTGCCACTTTACCATCAACATTACCAACAATGTTCATTACTTCTGCAACGTTTGGTTTTGGACGGCGTTTGTCAATAATTGCAATAGGTGCTTTTAAACGTTCTGCCATTTTACGAGCACGTGTTACACCACCATGGTCTGGTGAAACAACAACGATTTCATCTTCTGGAATACCTTTTGATTTGAAGTAATCAGATAGTAAAGGTACTGCCATCAAGTGGTCGATTAAAATATCGAAGAAACCTTGGATTTGCGGTGCGTGTAAATCTAAAACGATAACACGTGTTGCACCAGCTGTTTCAAGTAAGTTTGCTACTAATTTAGCTGTAATTGGCTCGCGTGCTTTTGCTTTACGGTCCTGACGAGCATATCCATAGTAAGGCATTACAACGTTTACTGTACGAGCAGATGCGCGTTTTACAGCATCTACCATAATTAAAAGCTCCATTAAATGTTCGTTTACAGGTGCAGAAGTAGACTGCACGATAAACACATCACAACCACGAATACTTTCTTCAATGCTAATTTGAACTTCTCCATCGCTGAAGTGTTTAACAGAAGATTTACCTAATTCAACACCCATTTCTTGCGCAATTTCTTGAGCAAGTGGATTGTTAGAGTTAAGTGAAAATATTTTTAATTGTGAGTTTGCATAATGATACGGCATGATGGCCTCCTGTTTAGTTGATAATTATTTTGAATTTAATTTGCTTACATAATTCGGTTTGTTTTCTTGTCTTGCACGAGCAATTGCAAGTGCATCCTCAGGAACTTCTTTTGTAATTGTAGATCCTGCTGCAATAAATGAACCTTTTCCAACTTTCACTGGCGCTACTAAGTTAGTATTACATCCTACAAATACATCATCTTCAATAATTGTTTGGAACTTGTTTTTTCCATCATAGTTTACTGTAATGGAACCACAGCCAACATTGACATTGCTTCCTATTTCAGCATCGCCAATATAGCTTAAGTGGGATACTTTCGTGTCATTACCTAGTTTACTTTTCTTCACTTCTACAAAGTTACCAATTTTCACATGGCTACCTATATCAGAAAGTGGTCGAATATTTGCAAACGGCCCTATAGCTGTGTCTTCTGCTACAGCGCTTTCACGTACAACAGAAGAATGTACAGTTGTTCGGTCACCGATACGGCTATCAATGATTTGTGTGTTTGGCCCGATTATACAATCTTCACCAATAACAGTTGCACCTTCAATCATAGAACCTGGTTGGATGACAGTATCACGACCAATCATTGCTTCAGCGCTGATGTATGTTGCTTCTGGATTAATAATTGTGACACCATTACGCATATGCTTTTCATTAATTCTTGCACGCATTAGCGCCTCTGCTTGAGACAGGGCAACACGATCATTAACACCAAGTGTTTCTTCGAAATCTCCCGTTACATATGCTTCAACGACTTCGCCTTGTTTTTGTAAAATTTCAATGACATCAGGTAAATAATATTCACCCTGTGCATTGTCGTTTTTCACAAGTTTTAATGTCTCAAATAAGGCCTTATTATCGAAGCAATATGTGCCCGTATTAATTTCTTTCACTAGTTGTTGCTCAGCTGAAGCGTCCTTTTGTTCAACAATTTGCTCCACTTGTCCATTGTCGCCACGTAAAATGCGACCGTAGCCTGTTGGATTTTCAGCAATAGCTGTTAAAATTGTTGCCTTGGCTTTCTTTGCTTGATGATGCTCGAACAAAGCTTGCATCGTTTCAGGGCGGATAAGTGGTGTATCACCACAAACAACTAATGTTGTCCCTTCTTCGCTACTTAAAATTGCCTCAGCCTGTTGTACAGCATGAGCTGTCCCTAACTGTTCAGCTTGTAAAACATACTCGCTTTTATCGCCAAGTTGTTGTTTCACCATTTCTGCACCGTGTCCTACAACCGTTACAATGCGCTTCACATCTAACGTTTGAATGTGATCCACCACATGTTGCACCATAGGTTTCCCACATACTGGATGTAGCACTTTATATAATTTGGACTTCATACGTGTACCTTGACCTGCAGCCAAAATGACAGCAAAAATGTTGCTCATCTGTAAGTCCTCCAATACGCTCATTTTCTCTTATGACTATATAGCAAAATCCATCTATTTTCAAGGCATGTTGACTTGACAAAAAGATGAATTTCCAAATCAAATGCACCTTATGCTCGAATGTTAATATGTATGTCTTAAAAACTGCTCGTTTTCTCTTATTCTCAAAATAAAAAGAACTCTCCAAATATGAAGAGTTCTTTTTATTCACTTTTATCATAAGTATAAATTGCCGTAGTTTAATTTACACTTATCCCTTTTACTATACGCCAATTCCTTCTAATTCTTCTGCCTTCTCAGTCGCGTCTTCCTCGCTTGAATTATGGTACTCGTTTAAAATAATCTCTTGAATTTTATTACGAGTAGTAGAATTAATAGGATGCGCAATATCTCTAAATTCACCGTCTGGTGTCCGTTTACTTGGCATAGCAACGAATAATCCTGTATTGCCATCAATCACACGAATATCGTGCACTACGAACTCATTGTCGAGTGTAATGGAAGCAATCGCACGCATGCGACCATCCGTCTGTACACGACGTAACCTTACATCAGTAACTTCCATTTTCTCACCACCTCTCTTCTTAGATGCCTAAATATAAATATAATATTCTTTATTACCGAATATTTTCCTTTTTATAGTCTATCAAATTTTCTAAAAAATTTGAATACTTATTAGTATAATTTTCACTAATTTACGTAATTTTTGACAATTGTTTGTCAGTCTCCCTGAAGCTCCACTCTCGCACAGAAAGCATTTGTTGCTATTGCTTTGCTTTCGTCTACAAAAACATTTTAGAACGGAGAATAAAAAAGGCCCACTAAAAGAGTTAATCATTTCTCTTTCAGTGAGCTTAATACATTTCTTATTTAACGATAGCAATAACTTCAATTTCTACACTTACATCTTTTGGAAGACGCGCAACTTCCACTGCTGAACGTGCCGGTTTATGATCCCCAAAATGGCTAGCATATACTTCATTCATCGCAACAAAGTCGTTCATATCCTTCATAAAAACGGTCGTTTTAACAACGCTGTCTAAAGATGCTCCGGCAGCTTCTAAAACGGCTTTCAAATTAGCAAATACTTGATTTGTTTGAACAGTGATATCACCTTCCACTAATTCACCTGTTGCTGTTAGTGGAATCTGACCTGAGCTATAAAACATGCCATTTACAATAATTCCTTGTGAATATGGTCCAATTGCTGCTGGTGCATTTGTTGTTGCTACTACTTTCATTTGTCATTTCCCCTTTTAGAAAAATAGTTACCTTCACTTAATGCAATTGTACGGTCTTTTTCATTGACCTCATGAAGCTTCACTAGTGAATAATAATCATCTACTAAAGTTTCGTCTGCATGCTCAGCCTCTACAAGCACTGCAATACCAGCTAGTTGACAGTCAAACTCCTCTAATAGATTTTTCATGCCATTCATTGTACCGCCGACCTTCATAAAATCGTCAGTAATAAGCACTCGTTGTCCACTCTTCATGCTTCTTTTTGATAATACCATTGTCTGAATTCTTCTGGAAGAACCAGATACATAGTTGATGCTAACTGTAGAGCCTTCAGTTACCTTACTATCCCTTCTGACAACAACAACCGGTACATTTAAATGTCTTGCTATCGCATGGGCAATAGAAATACCCTTTGTAGCGACAGTCATTATGACATCAATTTGTTGATCAGCAAATGCGGATGCAAATACCTTACCAACTCGATTAATTAAATCTGGATTGCCAAGTAAATCCGTCATAAATAAATAACCGCCTGGTAATAAACGATCTGAATGCTCAAGCTCCGCTTTTAAATCATGAATAACTAAACGGACCTCGGCTTCGGACATTTTAGGAATATACTTTACTCCTCCTGCAGCGCCCGGTACTGTCATCAATAACCCGATTCCTTTTTCTTCGAAAGTTTCTTTTACAATCGTCAAATCTTCACTAATGGAGGACTTTGCAGATTGATATAATTCAGAAAAATAAGTTAGCGGGATCAGCTGATGTGGATGTTCTAGTAAATAGTACGTCATATCAACTAGTCGTTCACTACGCTTCCATTTCATGCGACCCTCTCCTAAACACGAATATTTATAGGTAAAATTAACACAAATTTGCGGTTTTAAGCAAGCGTATTTCGCTCGCCTAAAATCCGAACTGCATATACTTCTTCGCAAAAACCACGTAAACCATTATAAATGCGACTTACTCGAGCTTCACTATCTACTAAACCGAACACCGTCGGACCGCTTCCACTCATTAATGTTGCATCTGCTCCAAAGCGCTTCATCTGTTCCTTTAACATTACTACCTCTGGATGCAGTTTAAATGTTACAGTTTCCAAAACATTTCCTAATGATGCACATAGTAGCTCATAATCTTCCGTTTCAATAGAACGAATCATTTGCTTCGTATTTGGATGTTCTAACCCTTCAACCTTTAGCCCTCCATACACTTCTGCAGTAGAGACACCTATTTTAGGCTTAGCTAAAACTACCCAACAGTTTGGTGGTGCAGGCAATTCCTGAATTTTTTCTCCACGCCCCGTGGCTAATGCTGTGCCACCATAGACACAAAACGAAACATCTGAACCAATTTTCGCACCTAATTCAGCTAACTCATCTATAGATAACCCTAAATTCCACAGCTCATTTAAACCCTTCAGTGTAGCAGCCGCGTCGCTACTGCCACCCGCTAATCCCGCTGCGATTGGTATTTCTTTTTCTATAGTAATGGATACACCTTGTCCAATGCCGTATGTATCTTTAACTAGACGCGCTGCCTGATAAGCAAAATTCCGATGATCGTTCGGTACGAAATTATCAGTCGAAATTATTTCTATTACACCATCTTCTCGAGATTCTAAACAAATACGATCCGCTAAATCCACAGTCGTCATGACCATCTCTACTTCATGATAATTATCTGGTCTTTTATAAAGCACATCTAATGTTAAATTTATTTTTGCAGGCGCCTTTACATAAAGCATCTTTCTTCCTCCTTATAGCTACACTTATCACAATTACCGCCAGGTCATTCAGTCGATACTTGAACCTCCCACTACCTTAAATGTAGGATTCTTCTGCAAAACATCAGCAGCTGGCGTTCACTTTCGCTATATTAAAGATTTTCTGAATGAAGATAAATCTGTTGTTCATCTTTTAATTCATTTTATTTTACCATAATGGGAAAGCGAAAATGGAAAAAAAGAACCGTATACCCCTAAATGGTGTAACGGTTCTCTCTCGTCAGTTGTGTTGTTGTGTCTACAGGAAGCTTTCGTCCCTGCTGAAGATCAATTAAGCCTCGGCATAATTGCGTCTGCCGGAGAAACACGGTGTTGGACCTCAGGCACTTTCAAATATGCCTGGACACCCGCTGAAAAGCGACTCCTCTCACCACTATAGAGATGAGAGACTTCTAATAAGCAGTCTAGTTCAGGCTACTTATTATTTTCTTGCTCATTACTTGCCCTTTCAGCCATTTCGATGGCACGTTTGACCATATTACCGGCATCTCGAGCTTTAATGCCGCCCCAGCCTTCTCGTTGCACAACATCATAAAATCCAAGCTCTTTAGCGATCTCTTCTTTTAAACGAGGTGACATGATACCTTTTCTAGGCATAATAAACTCCTCCTTTTACAACTGACGAATTTAGTATGTCCCAGAAAACGCAAAACACTCATGTAGTTTTTTACATACATGAGTGTTTCAAAATATAGAAATAAGTACTAGAAACTATTTTGCGACAGCAGCCTTTGCTTCGTCTAAAAATGTAATCTCTACTGCTTCAGTTAAAATATCTGTGTAACTATACGATACGCGCTTGCACGTATTGTCTTCTTGATCAAGCTCAACCACAAAGATAGCGCGATATGTCTCACGCAATACCCCTGCACACTCGATCGTTTTCTTGCGACCTCCGTTTGCTCTTAACTGCAAACGTTTACCCAAATGACAATCCAACGACTTTTTAATGTCCGCTAAAGTTTTTGGCATTTTCGCTTACACCTCACTATTTATTAGTATAAGCGATTCGCCCAAAAATGTCAACAAAATATAATATTTTATCAGCAGATTATAAATGTTGTCAACTTATTTTTCATAAAAACATCATGTTTTTTTACGTATACTCAAAAAAGTTAACAAAAATTTTTTACTTTGCAAACGTAGGATATAGTACATCGGCTAATTTTCCAAACTCTTGAATAGTTAACGTCTCTCCTCGACGTGTTGGTTCAATATTTACCGCTTGTAAAGCATCCATTATTTTTTCTTTGTGTGCCTTACCATTTGGTAAACCCGATTGTAAATTATTGAAGATTGTTTTTCGTCTTTGTACAAACGACGCACGAGTAACAACAAATAAAAAGTCCTCATCAATTACTTTTACTGGAGGTTCATCATGTTTAATAAGACGAATCACTGCAGAATCAACATTTGGCTGGGGCATAAAAACAGTTTTCGGCACTGTCATGGCAATATCAGCCTTCACATAATATTGAATCGCAATTGATAAAGAGCCGTACTCTTTCGTTCCAGGTTTAGCCGTAATACGGTCTGCTACCTCTTTTTGCATCATGACAACAAATCCGCGAATTGGCAAACGATCATTAAGTAATTTCATTAAAATCGGAGTCGTCACATAATAAGGTAAATTTGCTACAACCATAATATCCTCAATACCCGGCATCTCTTCCTGAATTACTTTAGCAACATCCGCCTTTAAAATGTCTGAATGTACAATTGCAACATTATTATATGGACTAAGTGTGTCTTCTAATACAGGTAATAGTCGCTGATCAATTTCAAAAGATACAACCTTTTTTGCACTTCTTGCTAAATGCTCTGTTAATGCTCCAATACCAGGACCAACTTCGATTGCACCACTATTTTCAGTTAAATTTGCGTGACTAACAATATTTCGTAAAATGTTCGGATCTACTAAAAAATTTTGACCTAAGCTTTTTTTGAATGAAAACCCATATTTTTTTAAGATTTCTTGTGTTCTAATTGGTGTTGCAATATCCTTATGCATCATTTTCCTCCTGATCTACCTGTGCGATTGCCGCACCAAATTGCTTTTCTGTGATTTGAAACATTTTTAATCTTTTATGAAGTTGTTTACCGTTTGTTGTACCAATATTCAAAATTTCTCCAAGACGATCACGACGAGCTTTCGCCTGTGGGTGGCCAATTAAACGTGCAGTCATTAAATCTTCGAGCGTAATGTCATCATTGGTTGGCTCAACATCATTAGGAGTATAGACATGCCGTAGTGCCTCGCGTATATCTTCATCTGCTGCATGCTCTATGCCTAGTCCTTTACCGTTTTTCGCAATTGTTTTAGCTTTTGGTAAAAAAGCGTGTTTTACACCTTTTACACGCTCCTCGATAATGGCACGAATTCGACGTCCTGGATAGTCTGGGTCAGTAAAAACAATAACACCTCTTTTATCCTGTGCATGCTGAATTCTCTTTAGTGTTTCCTCTGAAATAGCCGACCCATTAGTTTCTATTGTATCTGCTTGCACAGCTCGCTTAATAGCCGTTGTATCATCTTTCCCTTCAACAACGATGATTTCTTTTATTTGCAAAAAGGCCCCTCTTTTCTACCTTATCTTCAGACCATTTTACAACTGCACTGTATGATTGTACAGAAATACACGGCTACTTACCTTATGCTATTGCTTGTACTCTCTCTTTCAAGTAAACCGGGCAGTTGATGTTACAGCTTAATTTCTGTAGATAGGACTATATTTATCCTCCAGTACAAATACTGAAAAAAGATAAAAAAAGCTCCCCCGCCAGTCAAAACGGGAAAGCCAGTAAGTGAAAAAACATTTTTGATTAATTTTACAATTTTTTTAATTTAATACTTTTATACGAACTTTCCTAACTCCCCAAGAACTTGCTTGAGATTCCGTTTGTACAAGTATGTCGATCTTATTACCCTTAATTGCACCACCAGTATCCCCTGCTATAGCTGTTCCATAGCCTTCGACCCAAACTTTTGAGCCAAGCTTAATAACAGAAGGGTCTACTGCAATTACTTTCAAACCAGAGTTTGATCGTAAATCAATGCCAGTGGCAGATGTCCCCGAGCAGCCATTACAATACGGCGTATAGGCAGTTGCCGTTACATAAAATTCTCTACCGCTAGCTGGCTCTGTTGACCCACGTGAAACTGTCGGTGCAGTCGATGCACTAGCAACAGTAGCTACTACAGTTTTAGTGCCTACTGCAACTACTTGCTTCTGCGGTTCTTTTACAACATTTTTAGATTGTAGATTTTTAGCTACAACTTGGCCGTTCTCTTTTACGATTTCATACGTTTTAGTCATTAAACCTTTTTGGCCTGCTGTTACAATTTTTTGTTTTCCCTTTTGCAATGAAGCATCTTGCTTCTTTTCAATTGCGAAATCTAAAGAGTCTTCCACTACATCGATAACCTTTTCTACGCGAACTACTGTGATTTTACTCTGTGGAGTGATTACGTCCTTCAGGTTATTCTCGACACGATCGAATTCATTTAGCTGAATTCCTTGTTGTTTTAAAAAGTTAGCGACCGTAGTCGAAGTGGACCATACTTGTCTTTTGTTTACTCCATCGACAAGCGATACTTGAAACGCTTTTTGAATATCGATCTTGTTGTCTGCTCCTATTTCTGTATCTATGCCTTGTTTTAAAGAATCATGCTCTGATACTTCAATATTCGCTTCTTTCAAAATGTCTTTCACTTGTGTTTCAGTTGTCCAAACTTTTGACTGATTTCCATCAACTGAAATAGTTACTTCTTTTGCCTGTTCCCATGAAATTGCTAAACCATTAACAATTTTGGTGTTCAGAGAGGGTGATATTTTGTCATGCTCTGCTACGTCTATATTTTGACCTTGTAATAATTGTTCTACAGTTTTGGCATGTGTTGTTACTTCGATTGCTTCACCGTTCGCATCAAGCGTTACAGTTTTTTTAGTACCTTGATAAAGTACGAATGAAATTACAGATACAAACAGAATAAGTGAAATAACGCTTATTACTGTTTGCTTACTCCTCAATGATCCTAAGAACAAGTTTTTCATGGAATTATTTGACATGAAAAAACGCCTCCTTAATATACAAGGTTGGATTATACGTACTAGATTTGGCACTGTCAACCCGAATGTATTTCTAAGAAAATTGACATCGCCTTTTTAGCCAACCACAAACCTAGTATTGGAGGCGTCTCAGCTAGTTAATTGTCAATCTTAAAAAATTTTTTCGCATTGGTTGTCGTTACCTGTGCAATTTCCTCAATCGTTAAACCTTTTAAACGTGCAATTTCTTCTGCAACTAACGGTACGAAAGCTGGTTCATTACGTTTTCCTCGATATGGATGGGGCGCTAAATACGGTGCATCTGTTTCGATCATCAAATGCTCTACTGGTATTTCTGTTGCCACTTCTTTCGGCATTCGCGCGTTTTTAAATGTCACCGGTCCACCAAGACTAATCATAAAATTCATAGCAATACATTCATGTGCGGTTTCCACGCTGCCACTAAAGCAATGCATAACGCCTCCCACGGAAGCTGCATTTTCTTCTCGTAAAATTTGAACAACATCCCTAGTTGCATCTCTGTTATGAATAATGATTGGTAAATTCAACTTTTGTGCTAAATGAATCTGCTTGCGGAAAAGTGCTTGTTGAACATCTTTTGGTGATTTATCCCAATAGTAGTCCAACCCAGTTTCACCAATACCCACTATCTTTGGATGTGCTGCTAATTCCTCAATCCAATCTAAATCCTCTTGTCTACAATCAATGGCGTCAACCGGGTGCCAGCCTATAACACCATAAACAAAATCATATTGCTCAACTAGTTGCATTGTTTTTTCAATGGTTTTGCGATCGAAACCAACAACAACCATCGTTTCTACCTTGGCCTCAAGAGCTCTATCTATAACCTCTTGTAAATCCTCTTCATACTGATCTGCGTTTAAGTGTACATGTGTATCAATAAACATCGTCATTCTCCTAACATAGATTTTATTAAAAATTATTATTTCGTATTTTACATAACTGTTACAAATTTATTACAAACAATTTTGTATTATAACATTACGCATAACCAAAGACCCTTCATTTGTTACTATTTACCTAAAAACATCTAGTTTTTACCGCAAATAAATTATTTCAAGATAATAAATCACTCGTTTTCAAATGGATTTTAAAAGCCTGCTGAACTTTTTTTATTCAGCAGGCTTTCCTAAAATTGTTTACTTTACTTTTGCGCCATTCTCTAGTTTTGAATCCACCGATGCTAATTTTAAAATTCCATCTTTTTCACCAGCTAGAATCATTCCTTGCGATAATTCACCTCGTAATTTAACTGGCTTTAAGTTAGCGACTACAATCACTTTTTGACCAATTAATTCATCTGGAGAATAGAACTTTGCAATACCTGAAACTACTTGTCGTTGCTCATATCCAAGATCCACTTGAAGCTTTAATAATTTGTCTGCTTTCGGAATCGTTTCACACGCTGTTACAGTGGCTACACGTAAATCCACTTTCATAAAATCATCAATTGTAATTTCTGGAATTTCTGGAATATCCATAGCTTTTTGCTCACCTTTTGATTCTTCTTCTTGTGGAGTTTTCACTGAACCACGCATTTCCTCACGAATATACGTAATTTCAACTTCATTTTCTAGACGAGGGAAAATCGGAATCCCTTTTTCTACCACTTTAATGTTTGCTGGAATAGTATTGCCGAATGTTTCAATTGTTTCCCATGCTAAGAATTTGTCATCCAACCCTAATTGTTCAATAATTCGCTTAGGCGTAGATGTCATAAATGGTTGTAACATGACAGCAATTTGGTGTAAACTTTCCGCCAAATTTCGCATAACAGCTCCTAATTTTGGCTTATCAGTTTCCGCTTTAGCTAGCACCCATGGTTGAGTTTCATCTATATATTTATTTGTTCTTGAAACTAGGGTCCATAAGTCGGCTAATACGACACTAAATTGCATTTTTTCCATACTTTCTTCATATTTAATACGAACTGATTCAGCCTGCTCTTTTAAAGCTGCGTCAAACTCTGTCGATTGGAGATTTTCAGTTGGAATAATGCCATCGAAATATTTATTAATCATTGAAATAGTACGATTCAATAAATTTCCTAAATCGTTTGCTAAGTCGAAGTTTGTACGTTCAACAAAAGATTCTGGCGAAAATACACCATCAGAGCCGAATGGTAACTCACGTAATAGGAAATATCGTGTTGCATCTAAACCATAACGCTCTATTAACATTTCAGGATAAATAACATTGCCTTTTGATTTAGACATCTTACCGTCTTTCATCATGATAAATCCATGAGCAAACACTTTTTTAGGAAGTGGTAAATCTAGTGCCATTAAGAAAATTGGCCAATAAATAGTATGGAATCGAACGATATCTTTACCAACTACATGTACATTTGCCGGCCAATATTTATTGAATAATGTTTCATCCTCTGATAGATAACCTAATGATGTTATATAGTTAGTTAAAGCATCTACCCATACATAAATTACATGTTTAGGATCTCCTGGAACTTTAATGCCCCAATCAAATGATGTTCTTGAAACAGATAAATCTTCTAGCCCTGGTTTAATAAAGTTATTAATCATTTCATTTTTTCGAGATTCAGGCTCAATGAAATCAAGGTTTTCTTCATAATAAGCTAAAAGACGATCAGCGTATTTCTTCATATTAAAGAAGTAAGATTCCTCTTTAACTTTGTGTACCGAACGACCACAGTCTGGACAGTTACCGTCTACTAATTGTGTCTCAGTAAAAAATGATTCACATGGTGTACAGTACCAACCTTCATACTCACCTTTATAAATATCACCATTATCTAAAAACTTTTGGAAAATCTTTTCGACTGTTTTCGTATGACGCTCTTGCGTTGTTTGAATAAAGTCATCATATGAAATGTCCATTAATGCCCAAAGCTTTTTCGCAGCATCTGCAATTTCATTTACGTATTCTTGAGGATGCTTGCCCGCTTCAGCAGCTTTTTCTTGAATTTTTTGCCCATGCTCATCCATTCCAGTTAAAAAACGTACATCATATCCGAGTAAACGTTTATAACGTGCAATTGTATCTGATGCTACAGTTGTATACGCTGTACCAATATGGAATTTCCCACTTGGGTAATAAATAGGGGTTGTTATATAGAATGTTTTATTTTGTTCGCTCACTAGAACTGCCTCCATTGTTTCACAGTATACTATCTATTCTAACTAAGTACTAAATTCGTTTCAACTTCTTTCAGCGAGTGTCACGTAATCAGAAAGGAGCAAAATATAGGATGTTAGCCGATTTCGGACGCAATTATGCCAAGCATAATTGGTTGAAAGTTACTTATGCGCGAAAAATGTCGAATAATATAATTAATCCATTTAATGTCTTAAATAAGAAGCTTTTTTACTATAAATTAAAATATATAATAAAAACCTTTTAAAAAAACCAAAATATCTGTTTTCTTCTCAAAAAAATTTTTCGAAACAATAATATTAGTGTATTAATTAATTGACGTTTATGGCATTACTTGGTATGATAACTATCAGACAAGGAATTATGTCGAAATTTGACGAAATACCAATATAACTTTTAACATTAGGAGGAAATATAATTATGAAATCAACAGGAATCGTTCGTAAAGTCGATGAATTAGGTCGTGTAGTAATTCCAATCGAATTACGCCGTACATTAGGTATTGCAGAAAAAGACGCTTTAGAAATCTATGTGGATGACGACAAAATCATCTTAAAAAAATATATGCCTAATATGACATGTGCAGTAACTGGTGAAGTTTCTGATGATAACTTCCGTCTAGTTGGCGGCAAATTAATTTTAAGCCCAGAAGGCGCAGAAATGTTAGTGAATGAAATCCAATCTAACTTAAAAAAATAATTTGATACACACCTAAATCAAGCACAGTGATTTGGGTGTTTTATTTTTTATCAATTTCTCCTTAGCGTAATTGCGTCCAGAGGCGTTATTATTCAATAGAAGATAACTATAATATAACCAATTTTTAAGTCCCTTATAATGTCCATGTCAGACCTTTCATAGTTAAGAGTACTATTTTTTACAATTATTATCAATTAAATAGTTTATATGCTCATCACTAAAGGTTTGACATGATATTTGTTAAAACGTATACCATGTATTTAAATTGATTGACGTGGAGGTTGGGTGACTTCTTGGGGATCAGCTATAGAGGAACGAAGGCTAAAACCATCACATCCTGTGATAACGCCTTCGTAACCAACAACAACTGTTTTATCTGTGCGAAAGCGTAGCGACAGCAACAAAGCGCCCAGCCGGAACGGAAATCGACCATACGTTTTGGTGATGAGCTATTTTTATAATTACCTATTTAGATATACAAAAAAGAGGTGCCTATATTAAGGCGACCTCTTTCTTTACATTAACTATGGTATTCATTATAGATTTCTCGCTTAGCTACTTGACGTAGTTTGGCTACTTCTTTTATAGCTTCTTTTGATGTAACACCAGTTTGATCAATAATATAATCAACATGTTCAACAATAGACATTGTCATCCAATAGGCTTGTTCATCATTTTCTTCCTCAGTATTTTCGTTTCCTTCAAGGACAATACAAAATTCTCCTCGAATCTCCTCTGTTTGTGACCATTCCACTGCTTCAGCCAACGTACCACGTAAAAACTCTTCGAATTTCTTAGTTAACTCGCGAGCTAATACAATTCGACGATTACCAAGAATAAATTCCATATCTTTCAAGGTTTCCTTTAAACGGTGAGGAGCCTCGTAAAACAATATGGTTTCTTGACGTTTTTTTAGTTGCTCTAATTGCTGTCGACGTTCCTTTTTTCCTCGATTTAAAAATCCATAAAAGAAAAATGGCTGCGGTGTCAATCCAGAGGCGATTAATGCTGATATTGCAGCATTGGGACCTGGCACCGGCACAACTGGAAAGTCTTGCTCAATTGCTTTTTCGACTATATCTGCACCAGGATCGGAAATACACGGTAGACCAGCATCACTAACTAATGCAACTGTTTTTCCTTCACGTAAGAATGCTAATAGCTTCTCTCCCCCCACCTCTATATTATGTTCATGATAGCTGATCAGGGGTGTTGCTATATCAAAGTAGTTGCAAAGCTTTTTGGTATTACGTGTATCCTCAGCAGCAATAATATCTGCTTCCTTTAAAATGCGTAGCGCACGCACACTCATATCCTCTAGGTTACCAATAGGTGTTCCAACTAAATATAAACAACCTGTGTGATCGTGCATTGTACTTTTTTGAGATTTCATAACGCATCCCTCCCTATATATTTCATTTTTTGCGCTCGTGTTAGCTGTTTAAAAGCATATTCTGCACGCATCGCCTCTTGTTTCGTATCGAATTCCTCTACATAAATACATTCCACTGGTCCTCGTGCTCTCGTATATTTTGCTCCCTTACCAGCATTATGTACAGCGACACGTCTATCTACATTATTCGTGTAACCAGCGTAAAAGGATTGGTCGGCACATTCTAACACATAAAAATAATGGTTACTGTTCTTTTCCATAAAGAATTTCTCTCACTTCTGCTGTATATTCATTATCCGCATTATACACATACAGGGGTGGTAATATTTTCAGATCCGGTTTACCGTCCTTAATTCCTTCTATTAATAGTGTATTGGCCTCCTTACCCTCTTTCGGGTAAATAAGTTGCATACGTTTAGGCTCTATACGATTCGCTCGCATTGCCGTAACAATATCTAACAACCGACCAGGACGATGAACAAAAGCGGCCTTTCCGCCCTGTTTTAATAATTTACTTGCTGATTGTATTGATTCCTCTAACGTTAAATATAGTTCATGACGGGCAATAGCATAATGCTCACTTAAATTTTTATCACTAGCTTCATGTGCTAAAAAATATGGTGGATTACATGTTACAACGTCATACTTTTCAATACCAAGCTCCTTAGGAATTTCCTTCACATCACCAAGGACCATATGAATTTGCTCTTCCAACTTATTATAACGGATACTTCGATCAGCCATATCAAATAAGCGTGGTTGAATTTCTACTCCTGTAATATGTCCCTTTGTTCTAGCACTTAGAAAAAGTGGGATTACACCATTACCTGAGCATAAATCAACAATTTTTCCTTTATGGTGTGGGACATTGACAAATTTCGAAAGTAGCACTGCGTCCAATGAAAACGAAAATACAGAGGGGCTTTGAATAATACGTAAATCCTCAGCTAATAAATAATCTAACCGTTCATCATCTTTCAACCATTCTTCCATGTTTCTTCCTCCTACTATACAAAACAAAAGACTGACACCACCATAGTGGGAATCAGCCTTCTATTACACATTTTGTTTATTTAAAAATGATAGACAAAACAGACAGTCTTCACCTTTACGTGAACTTCCGAAATGAACATGACAAACATGGAAGCCTTCATGGTACAAACGTGCTAGGTTATCATAACCCTCGCCTATATCTAACGGATTCTCTTTCTTCTCATCAATAGTCTGTTCAGAGTTTTCATTAGAAAGTAATTCTTCTAGACGTGTACGAAGGTGATGATTTTCTGTTTCGAGTGTCTTATGCTCCTCCATCATTAACGCTACAAATTGTTTCAATGCACCAAATTGCTCCTGCATTGCTTCGAGCTGTTGTTCGAACTCCATAACGGTATCTAAGAAATTACGGTCCTTCACCCAAGCCACCTCGTTCAGTTCTCTATCTTATATAAGATTTTTTTCGCATGCTAGCAGTTCTTCTAATGTATACTCGACTGTACGCTCCTGCTCATGTAAATATACTTGAATGAGTCTTTCCAGTACATTTAAACCTACAACTTTACCTCGTCCATCTGGTGTCATCGTCAATTCACCGATGTCTGGCATGCCCTCTTTCGCTTCCTCATATTCATCATTTTCATATTTCAAGCAGCACATTAAACGACCGCAAAGACCTGAAATTTTAGATGGATTTAAAGATAGGTTTTGATCTTTAGCCATTTTAATAGAAACCGGCTCAAAATCTCCTAAAAATGTTGAGCAGCAAAGCATCCGGCCACATGGACCAATACCACCTAACAACTTCGCCTCATCACGTACACCAATTTGACGAAGTTCGATACGTGTTCTAAAAACGGAAGCTAGATCTTTTACAAGATCTCGAAAATCAACGCGTCCTTCAGCCGTAAAATAAAAGATGATCTTATTACGATCAAATGTATATTCAACATCAACGAGCTTCATTTCTAAATTATGCTCAATGATTTTTGTACTTGCTAGTTCAAATGCGCGCTTTGATTCGGCAGCATTTTCCTCTACTTGAATACGATCACGTTCATCCGCTGGTCGTAGAACTTGTTTAAGTGGTAAAACAACATCATTATCCTCAACAACCTTTTGAGGGACAACTACTTTACCATATTCTACACCGCGAGCTGTCTCTACAATAACATATTGACTTTCCTCTAGTAGATATGATGCTGGATCAAAATAATATATTTTACCCGCTTTTTTAAAGCGGACTCCAACTACATTATACAAATGTATACCCCTCCTGCAGATTTAGCATTAACTGCTCCATCATTAACGTCCTATTCATGTTACGCTGTAAAGATGAACGTGCCTGTAAAATAGACTCCATTTGACTAGATAGACGTTCATAAGTCGAATGTAACGCCGCTTCTTTAAATGTCTGTAACATGTCTGGGTAAGTACAAGCTGATTCGGGATTAGCTTTTATTGACACTATATCACGGTAAGCAAATAGTAGTAAATCTAATGCCTGCTCCATCTCGCCTTTTTCTTTAAATAGTGGCAACCATTCTTCATGTACAACAAGCATTGCTTCATGTACGTTCTGGCGAATTGCCTCTACTAATTTTAACACTGTTTTTCGAGCATGTGCAAACTGCTCATCATCTGCTAAAATCATAGCTGTTTCGAGCTCGTTCGTCATCATGCTCACTGTAGAAGCCATCGAGTAAGAAATATTATTATCTTGTAAATGCTTTAACAATAAATGTCGAGGCATTTTTTGAAATTTAATATGCTGACAGCGAGAGCGAATCGTTGGTAAAATTGACTGCATTTGCTCCGTTAATAAAATCGCAGTTACCTCACCATCAGGTTCCTCTAAAAATTTAAGAATCATGTTTGCAGATGCAATATTGAGACGGTCTGCATGATGAAGTACATAAATCTTCCGTCCCTCTTCAACACCCATCATCTTCATTTCTGCAATTAATTCACGTATTTGATCAATTTTTATAAATTGACCCTCTGGATAAATTTGATGAATATTCGGATGATTACCCGAATCAACACGTCTGCAATTTCGACATGTTTCACATGGAACATTTTGCATTGGTTGCTCACAAAGCATTAATTTTACAAAAAACTGCATAATATCTACTTTGCCTGTCCCTTTTTCACCATCAAAAATGTATGCATGTGCTAATCTATGTTTGTCAAAAATCGTTTGAAGCTGCTTCATTACGACTGGTTGCAGTGCGAATAGCTCTTCAACATTCTTGGCCATATATTTAAATTCCTTCCTATATCAATTACACTCATAGCATAATTGTTTCCTATTGCCTTTTTCAGTACAGAAATATCTACAGTTTTAGAGCAGATAGATTAGTTTCATCGTGAATTGAGTTCATACCATTCAGTTCGAAAAAAGCCCGCGCCTACAAGAGAACGAGACACGGGTTTTACATATACAAATTAATTAATAAGCCTTTTATCTCACCGATTTTATCGAGAAGATCAATTGCTTCCTTTTCTTCATCTAAAATATCTTGAGCAAGCTCCACAAGACGCGTATCAATAGTTTCAATAATTTTTAAGCGTCTTCCTTCACCAAAACGATTCCATGAATGCGATTGTTTTAAATCCATACCATGTTCTACTGTTTCTTGTAGGAATCGTTTAACAAGCATTTTAAAACGAGCAAGCTCTCGTAAATTACGCGATCTTGCAACACGATCACCTGCTGTAGAAATATCCCCTAGCAATCGCGTAAGCTGTTCAGTTTGCAATTTGGTGCCTTGCTTGACGACCATATCTCCAAATCGGTTATTTTGATTATTGTTATGCAGTGGTTCTTTACGATTAGTATTTAACCCGACACGTATATCTTGATTGATCTTCAAGCTGTTTCGCCCCCACTTGCTTTCTTTACCAAATACACAAAAGCTAAATTATAATGTGTTTTTTCTCATTTAACGTTGGCAATGATTTAAAAATGATGGAACTGTTCAATTGGTAATACAAAAACTGTCGCTCCACCTACCTCTACCTCCACAGGATAAGGTATATAGGAATCTGTATTCCCGCCTAATGGCGAAACAGGTGCAACCATTTGTTCTCGTGCACGACAATTATCACGAATAATATCTAAAACTTTGGGTATGAGAGAGTCTTCCGTTCCAATAAGAAACGTCGTATTTCCAGAGCGTAAAAATCCTCCAGTGCTCGCTAATTTAGTTGCGCGAAACTGATTTTTCGTTAAAGCATTCGATAAGCGGCTGCTATCCTGATCTTGCACTACAGCTACGACTAACTTCATTCGCACTCACCCCTTCGATAAAATTCATCTAAATAGATTTTAGTTACCTTTTCCGTGACATACGTTAGAGTTCCTCTGTTTCAGTAGGTGTTCGGAACAACTACTAAAACAAAACTACTTCTTCATTCATCTCAAAACATTCGCTACTGTCGCGCAGAGAACATTTTCTGAATGAAAATAAGATTATAGTTGTTACCATTATATCACATTGTGGTAGACAACTTCATGCATTTACTGTATTGCTTCATATATTAATGACCATACATCTTCAACAACACGATTAATATTTTGATCCGCATTGACGACATATATACGCTCAGGATAACGCTCCACTAGCTGTAAATACCCTTCCCGAACCTTGTTATGAAAAGCTAAACTTTCAACATCTAAACGATTGACCTCTCGCTCTCCATGAGCATGAATCCGTGCCAAGCCAACCTCAGGTGCAAGGTCAAATAAGATTGTCATATCAGGTAACTTCTTACCGATTGCAAACTCATTAATAGATAATACTTCATCAACGCCGATACCACGTGCATATCCTTGGTATGCTAAAGAGGAATCGATAAAGCGATCGCAAATAACCATTTTTCCAGCATCCAACGCAGGTCGAACTTTTTCAAAATAATGCTGACTTCTCGCCGCCGCGTATAATAACGCTTCTGTACGCTCATCCATGGCTGTATGTTTGGGGTCTAAAATTACGCTCCTAATTTTCTCAGCAATCTCAATACCACCAGGTTCTCTCGTTGCTAATACATCAATCTTTTCCTCTGCAAGTCGCTCGGCTATTTTTTGAATGACTGTTGTTTTTCCAGCACCTTCTGGACCTTCAAATGTAATAAATAAATTGCAATTCATGCTGTTATAGCCTCCAACTATTTAATGATCTCAATCATCTTTTCTTCTAAACGGTGATTTCCTTGGAACGTTGCACCAGTAGCTAGTAACTCCTCTAACTGACTCAACTTTGCCACGGTTATTTTTTCTCCTGGAACAAGCAGTGGAATACCGGGTGGATACGGAATAATCATACTTGCAGAAATCCGTCCCATCGTTCGCATATACGGTAACCATTCTGTTTCCGCCTTATTCATTTCATCAAATGTATAGGTCGGTTCCGTAATGGCCACAAAATTATAGGCCGTTTGTGAAGCAATTACGATTTCCGCCTTTGGTGTACTTAATAACAATGTTATAGCCTCTTTAATACGGACACGTATTTCTGCAAATGGATAGTTATGCCCCTGTTTCAACAAAGGCAGCACAAGCAATACTTGATTTGCATCTGCCAGTTCTGCATATACATGCTTTGCTTCTAATGCTTCCTGTAATTGAAAACCCGTATAGCCCTTAACACGTAACAATAATTTGATAGGGTCGTCTACCTCAATAACTTCCAAAGAGCCAATAGCTCGTAATGCCTCTATCCATTGATTCCTTTTTTCTATTATATATGCACCGTCACTCTCCATATATGTCTGTACATAATAGCGTGCATCATCTAAAGAAGCCAATAAAAGGTAGGATGGGCTGCTAGATTGTAGCATACGTAAATAGTGATTTATTTTGTCGACTTCGACTAAGTTAGACTTAACATGCATAAAGGATGCCATTGTCATCGCTGGCAATGTTTTATGCGCAGACTGTACTACTATATCTGCACCAAATGTCAATGCAGATGGCTGAAATAAATTACATGCACTAAAATGAGCTCCATGTGCTTCATCCACTAAAACAGGAATACCTTTCTCATGACAATACGCAATCTGCTGCTGTATTTCTTTCGATGTCATACCATAGTAAGTAGGATACGTTAATACTACTGCACGTGCCTCTTGATAATAATCAACTGCTTCTTTTAAATCTTTATAAGAAACATGGGTTGCCGTTAATGTTCGTTCATCCCATAGCGGAGATACAAATACAGGCTTCGCCCCAACAAGCTCAATCGCGTGAAATATAGACTTATGTGCATTACGTTGAACAATAATCGTATCACCTTTTTTACATGTGGCATAAATCATTGCTAAATTCCCAACTGTAGATCCACCTACTAAAAAGAAACTTTTCATCGCCCCATATGTATCTGCCAATAAGTTTTCTGCTTCTAATATCATTTCCTCTGGATGATGTAAGTCATCAAGACCTGATAATTCAGTCACATCATATCGCATTACATCTTTAAAGGGCTGAGGAAGATGGGATAGTTCTCCGTGCTTATGTCCTGGTACATGAAAGGAAATATTTTGTTGTTGTTGAAAGCGCTCTAATCCTTCTACAATCGGCTTTTTCTTTTGCAAAACAAAACACCCATTTCCGTTATATTCTTATTTAATTATAACACTTACGTTAGAAAAAAATTTACTGAATGGATATAAATAAGGTGAAATTCATATAACCTTTTTCCCGATCCAATGTGCTAGTAATGCAATAGGAATCAATAAAAGACAAAATGGCAAGCAAACAAAAATAATGTTCCATGTTATGACGTTATTAATTAATAACGAACGATACAACATTAAACTATATGGAATGACGATTATCAAAGATGTGAGTGCACCTGGTGTAATGGAACGAAGAAAAATAGACTGTGCAAGGTGAGTGAACGCATGTAGAAAGTAGGTTAGCGTAACAACAGTGAAGAAGTAGATATCTCCGAACGGCCCTTGATTCACATATTGATTTGCTACAATAGTGGAACTACTTACAAACATAAATACTACGACTACTGCTACGGCAAACTGTGCTGTCGACATCGAGAACTGTTTAATAACTCGATTAGCAATTTTTTTCGGCAATCTTTCATACAAAATCGTAGAATTCTTATTCAACCACTTTTCAACCATAATGATTTCTTCAAAATCATGAAGAATAAACATAATAGGAAATAGCCAAATAAGTGTTTGAATACCTATCCATTGCTCCATAATGATTCCTCCTTTTTAAATTATATTGAGTAATCACTCAAATGTTTCTCAAAAAAATAGCTCCTCTCTCAATAACATGGCTTTCCTAGTGCGTTCGACCTTCACTTAAATCGACTATACAAATTGCACAAGTTTTAACACATCCCATCCACGACTTCTGAAATACTTACTTAATGGGAAATTTGCATTCCTTTTAAAATAAACGTCGCTATCTCCTCAATGTAATCGTCATTTCTAATTGGTTTTTTTTCTGCTTTTCTTTCTTCAACTAAAACATGCGTTAATATTGTTGAAAGAAGCATAGAAGCTGCCGTTTCTACTGTCTTTTTTTCTACAGTACATGAAGAAGCTCTTATTAAAAATGAACGAGCCTGTTCACCCATTGTATTTATAAAATCCACAATATCCTTACTAACATTTGTGTTCTGCACTATTTCTGGGGACCAAATAAAAGTTAAAAAGCTTTTATTACATGATAAAAAATTGGCATATAATTGGCCAAATTTAATTAAAGCCATATATGGCTCCACCTTCGAAAGCTCTTTTATCTCATTTTGTAGAGAGCCAATAAATGAAAACTCACGAATAAAATAGTTTAGAAGTTCATTTTTATCTTTAAAATAATAAAATATAAGCCCCTCTGCCACTCCACTCTTTACTGCTATTTCTTTAGTAGTCGTTGCGTTAAAGCCCTTTTTAGTAAAAAGCTCTAATGACGCTTCCAAAATTTTATCCTTCTTTGACACCAAACCTTTTCACCACCGATTTTATATTTGAGTGTTTACTCAAATATAAAGGTTAAAAAAGAATTCTGTCAAGTTATTCCAATTTATTCGGTTTCTACTCATTAACGTTTTAATAAAATGCCATTTCAAATTTTTGGTGATAAGTCAGAAAAAGATCATTGCAACTAAAAGCAATGATCTTTTTCTATGACATGACACTCTTCTTTTATTAATAACAATTATGCCGAGGCTAATTGTGTCGGAAATACTAGATACTAGCCTTTATTGCCATCTCTTGTACTAGCTGTTCTACTAATGGTGGTACAAACTTTTCTAAAATTGGATTCATCATTCCTGCAAGGAAACCACTTGCCTTTAATGTTAAATTACCTTCTAACTGACATGTACCATCTTGGTTTTGTGTAACTTCAAAGTATCCATCACCATTTAAAGGATCTGATAAGCCTACCAAATCAAATATAACCTGATTAGGATTTGATTCCTTACACTTAAGTTCAATCTTTACAGCTTTTTGGATAATTCCAAAATCCCCTTGAAATACCCAAATCATACTTCGTTCACTTGGGAATTCATGATGTAAATAACCAGGTATTAGTATAGCCCATTCTGCTTTATTTTGAATAAACTCCTGTAGCTTAGCTTTTTCAATTTGAATATTTTCTCTATATACCCCTGTTGCCATTTAAATACACCCCTATATTTGTTTATTTAAATTCTAACATTTATTGGGTGTTATTACTGATTTTTTAAAAATAAAAAAACCACTGATTTCTCAGTGGCTACTTTGTGCCTAGCGACGTCCTACTCTCACAGGGGGAAGCCCCCAACTACCATCGGCGCTAAAGAGCTTAACTTCCGTGTTCGGTATGGGAACGGGTGTG
>NZ_JBHURE010000027.1:0-59909 GCF_042674095.1 Lysinibacillus sp. NPDC056959
TATTAATGGAATATAATTACTTATTTTTGTTAATATATATAAATTTCTTTCTGTATTTAATGAGTTTAATTACATATTTTACAAGATCATCTATTTGAATGAAAAAACTAGTATTAATTTTTGCTTCTATTTTTGTAAAAGGGCTCCCACAAAAGTACCCTACAAGATTATAGGATACATTTTTAAATTTATGTAGAATTACAATGTTTACAGTTGCTTGAGTAGGCAATCCTTTTTCATTCAACCAAAACAAATATTCCCGTTCTGCTTTATCAATGTCTAAATCCAATAAAGATGATAGTTTAGGATATTTTTCGTTTAAGAACTCCGTCATTCTTTTTAATGGACTTTGACCCATAAATATACTTTTGATTGTCCATAAATCATTAAACAATTGTTGATAATAGACATATTTCACTTCTAAATTGATAGAAGGGTTATCGAATTGAAATTGAATATTTTTATTTGAATAGTTATAGTTCGATACCAGTTCTTCGAACTGCTTAATTTCACTTATAACGTTAATATTCCATTTGTCATTGATTAAGAAATATGAATTTTTTACCTGTTCAATAGAGACAGAACCATCTTTTTAAACAGTCTTTTCAGGATAAGTTGATAGTGCTCTTTGTAATCCTTCGTGGAAGCCTATTGCTTCTACCTGAACATTCTTGATTTGTTTCATCTGTTACTCCTTTCAGTCATTTCTCTTTAGGTTAAATTCAGATTGTGCTTTATTCCAATCTTCTCGAATATCTTCATTCGAAGGATGTAGGTACAGGTTCATTGTTGTTTGAATTTGAGAGTGACCTAATCGTTCTTGTACTTGTTTAATATCCTTTGTTTTCTGATAGTAGATTGTAGCGTGTGTGTGGCGAAATAGGTGAGGGTGTAGGTTTATCCCTGTTTTCTTTTTCAAACGCTTAAACAAAGATTCTACGTTCCAATATTCCATTGGTTTCCCCACATTTTTTCCTCGTAGTTTTACAAAAACAAAATTTGTGTCCAATTCTAATTCATCAAGAACTTCATACAAATAATCGTCATATAAATCCATTAAGGACTGTGATACATAAATTTCTCTTTCCCCAGATTTCAACATCGCACCGTTTTCTATTTCCCCACGTTCTATTAAACGAATCCGATGCCCCTTTCCATGGTCAAAAACAAAATCCTCCATGAAAAGAGCAAGAGCTTCTCCAATACGCAGTCCCGTTTCAAATAACAGTTGAATTAAGAATCTATCTCGAATATTAGTAGTTGCTTCTAATACTTGTTGCACTTGTTCTTTCGTTAATGTTTTTACCTTCTTACGCGGTTCTTTTAATTTTAGTATGTTACTGATAGAGGGCTTGTCTTTATTTACATGATGTAAGAAACTTTTGTAACGTGAGTGTCCTCCTGTAAACACTTGCTTCATCAGTTTTTCCATTATGTCATTTTGCACTTCTTCGTTTCGATAAAGGTAGTCATAGAAGTTTGCTATAACTGTAATTGTAAGGTTAATTGTCTTTTCCGTTCGCTTTGCTTTCTCTTGTTGGAAGGGAGTAACGTTTGAACTCTGATAAGGGCTTCTTAACCATCCCACAAAATCAACTAATCCTCTAATCTAATAAACTTGTAATCTTTCTCCTTTTCTTCTAAGTAGGTATAAAAATGTTTTAAGGAATAGCAATATGTTTTTTGAGTATTAGGGCTTTTTCCTGTCTTATCTAAATACTTTATATATTTCATAACTGGCATTACAGGGAACCCTTCTTGATTCAGTAATATGTATCTCTTAATGTTAGCCTCAATAAGAACTTCTTGCACCCTCATAGTACACTCCTCCTAAAAGATATTAACGCTCGGTCTAAAGACCTCACTACGCCTCCCGCTATGGGCTACGCCCTCTACGAAAGCAAACATACGTTCCTATACATTATAAACATATTATACGATATTCTCAACATCTAAATAACAATTATGATATGCATAAGAAAAGAGGATATATGCTCATATATTGAACATAATATCCTCTTATTAGTTTAGTCTATTTAAAATATATCCAAGCGTTTTTCTAACTATTTATTTGTTTGAAATTCCCGATTGCATTTCGTAATTCCTAACGAGCATACCGTTTGATTTGATCATGCCAAACTCTTCATAATAAGGAACTAAGTCATTGTCACAACACAAATCAACCATATAAATATGATCAAGTTCCTTTAACATTTGATTGACTAATTCCTTGCCAATACCTTTTCCTTTATAATCCGGCAAAACTTCAAGAAACGGAATATAAGCAGATAGAACCCCATCGCTACTCGCTGTAATAAATCCAATTACTTGGTTCGTATGATCGTCTAAAGCAATAACAACTTTACTACTGTTTTTTAGCAGCTTTAGGTGAGTTTGAGGATTTGGTGGATTCGGCCAATCCACAAAAAAGCCGTTCAACATCCCATTCGAAATTCCATTAATAGAATTTTTTGTATATCATCATATATCAGCTCCTAAATTTTTTTGAAATTTTTAGGTAGATGATAGATATCAAAAATAAAGTAGCAAAATTGCGACCTCCAAACTTTTTCGGTATTACTACAAATATTCGATTCAAACTTGAAAAATCCTCTAATATGTTATTTAAAAAAACATTAATGGTATATTAGCCTTTTTCAGCTTTAACGTTCTATTTTGATCCCTTTAACAACCTATCAAGAACGAGGTAATAAAATCACCATCACACCAATCAAACAAATACCAGCTCCAACCCAATCTAATGTGTCTGGTTTTTCTCCATCTATTCCCCAGCCCCACAAAATGGAAAGGACAATAAAGACACCTCCATAGGCTGCGTAGACCCTCCCAAAGGTTGGGAAGGTCTGAAAAGTAGCGACAACCCCATATAAAGCCAACGCAATTCCGCCTAAAACGCCCCAGTAAAATGGTTTACCTTCTCTTAACCAAAGCCATATTAAATAGCCGCCTCCAATTTCCCCAATACCTGCAAGGATAAATAATAATGTTGCACCTATCATTTTTTTCACACTTTCTATTCATATTTAAAAGAAAATTTCTATTATCTGCTCTATTATACATAAAAGCTCGTTCCCATTAACGAAATCAAAAAAATTCGCTTTTCTCCTGTGCGACCAAAATCAAAAGGTTGTTTGGAGAAATGCGAAATATTGTAAGTATATATCGCTATTTATTTTTACTATACTTCTCCTCCTTTTACTTTCTTCCACTTTAATACAATCCCCAGTAAGTAATTGTATCCGTTACGCCGATTAGAATAAGAATAACCCCCGCTACGATTTGAATCACTCTTCCCATTTTCATACTTGTACGCATAATAAACCTTTTTGCGTCAAATAAATGGAAAAGCCCCAGCATCATTAGAAGTGGCACAGAGGTTGCAATTCCAAAAATGGCCGGTAAAACTACCCCATATGAAGAGGTTATGACAGTAGGCATTAACCATACGAAAAATAGCACAAACATCGTAGGGCAAAATGCAATGGAAAAACTAGCCCCCATCAGAAATGAGCCCAATTTCCCCTCTTTTAAAACAGCAGGAATATAATTAGGGATTCGATTTAAAAATTTTAATTTTAAAACTCCAATTAGAACGAGTCCTGTTATTAGCATGGTTGGACCAATCGCTTGACGAAAAATAGGAAAATACTTTGTCATCTCCGTTTCAAAGGACTGACCGAATAGCCAGGCGAATAAACCTATTAAACTAAATACAACGACTTTCCCTAATATAAAGAAGACAATTTCCTGCCAATTGTTTTTCATTTGCAAAGATCGATTTCCATAAAAAGTGATAGCACTCATATTCCCCGTTAATTGACAAGGTGCTAAAGCGCCTACTAATCCAAGAAGAATTGCTATAATGAATGGGGAATATTCATATGCGTTTAAAAATACTGTAATAGGTTCACTGATAGTTTGACTTATTTTCGATATTAAACTGTACATACATACACCTTCTATTTCATAACTTACCCGCATTAGCAAGTTTATTCCAATTTACCCCTTCATCTTTCGTTAATATTAAACCAAAAATTTTTTTCCGTGCTTTCATTTTTCCCACTCCTCTTAAACTAGTTATGAATTCTGATATTCCCCTAGTTTAGAAGGTAAATATGAATAAATGATGCAAATTAACGTAAAAGTTCAATATAATTAATTCTAATTTGCTTACCAGTTTTTCATTCATTATATCGAAATCTATCTTTGTCTTAAATCCATTTCTCATAATTGTACAAAATAAAAAAGCAGTTGAAGATCACCCATTTTCTTAATCTTCAACTACTTATTATCTTGTCTTATGTTTGCAAACAATTAATGAACAGCTTGCTTCACTCTATCTAATATTTCATCAGATGTTGTTAATTGTAATGCTTCTGTTGCTAATGTTCGCATATCCGCTACGGATAAATGTTTAATTAAGGAACGTGTTTTTAAAATGGATGTTGCACTCATTGAAAATTCATCTAGACCTAAACCAAGTAATAGTGGTACAGCATATTCATCCCCTGCCATTTCACCACACATACCAGCCCATTTCTTTTCTTTGTGAGCCGCATCAATGACCATTTTAATCAAACGTAAAATGGCAGGGTTATATGGTTGATATAAATAAGATACTTTTTCATTCATACGATCCGCTGCCATCGTATATTGAATTAAATCATTTGTACCAATCGAGAAGAAGTCAACTTCTTTCGCAAAAATATCTGCCATCACTGCTGTTGATGGAATTTCAACCATAATGCCAATTTCAATCTCACTTACCTCGACGCCTTTTGCAAGTAGGTTTTCCTTTTCTTCCGAAAGAATCGCTTTCGCGTCACGGAATTCTTGCAATGTCGCAATCATAGGGAACATAATTTTTAAGTTACCGTAATTGGATGCACGTAGTAATGCACGCAATTGTGTACGGAAAATGTCTTGATACTCTAAACATAGACGAATCGCGCGATGACCGAGAAACGGATTCATTTCTTCTTGGAGCGGTAAATATGGTAAGTTTTTATCGCCACCAATATCGAGTGTTCGGATGACAACCGCTTTACCTTCCATTCCTTCTAATACCGTTTTATAGGCCGTAAATTGTTCTTCCTCAGAAGGTAAGTTGTCTCGTCCCATATATAAAAATTCTGTACGATATAAACCGATTCCTTCACCACCGTGACGTAGAACACCTTCTAAATCATTTGGTGACCCAATGTTCGCAGCTAGTTCAACTTGAACACCGTCTTTGGAAATCGTTTTTTCGTTTAGTAATGTTGCCCACTCTGCTTGTTGAGCAGTAAAGTCTTCCGCTTTTTTTCTATAGGTTGCAACCACTTCTTCTGTTGGATTCACAAGTACATCACCTGTTAAACCATCCACGATTAATAAATCACCATCTTGAATAGACTCAACTGCTGTACCTGTCCCTACAACGGCTGGAATTTCTAGTGAACGTGCCATAATGGCAGAGTGTGATGTACGACCACCAATATCCGTTGTAAAGCCAAGTACAAAATTACGGTCCAATTGTGCTGTCTCAGAAGGAGTTAAATCAGTTGCTACAACAATCACCTGTTCATTAATATTGCTTGGATTTGGAATATGTACACCGAGTAGATGCGCTAAAACGCGGTTTGACACGTCTTTAATATCTGCAGCACGCTCACTCATATATTCATTATCCATACCTTCAAATAATGATACAAACATCGTCGAAACTTCATTCAATGCATATTCAGCATTGACAGCTTCTTCGGCAATTTTTTGTTTGATCGGTCCAATTAATTCTGGATCTTTTACGACAAGTAGATGTGCACCGAAAATAGCAGCTTCTTCCGCCCCTAATTTTTCATGCGTTAGCTGTTGAATAGCGGCTAACTCTTCTGCTGATTTATCAAGCGCGGCCACTAAGCGTTGCTGCTCTGCATCAATATCCTGAATAGTTGTTTTCGCAAACGATAAATCCGGTTGTACTAAACAATATGCTTTTGCAATGGCAATGCCGTCAGATGCGGCAATACCTTTGAGTTGGATCATTGTGCTAGCCCCGTTTCTGAAATTAATTTTGTTAATGCAGTAAACGCTTGTTCTTCATCCTCCCCCTCTACTTGTAATGTAAACATTGAACCTTGTTTTAGGGCTAATCCCATAACGCCTAAAATAGATTTTAAATTGGCTGTTCTTTGTTCTGTCTGTAACTCAATTGAAGAAGCAAATGGTGTTGCTGCTGCTACTAATTGGCTAGCTGGACGTGCGTGAATTCCTAGTGGGTCTATTACTGTAAATTGTTTTGTTTTCATTGTTCATTCTCCTCTTTTTGTAAATCTGTTAATATAATGATATTAGGGTGTTTTGTTAATACACTTGCTGGAACATCTTCTGTATATTCAGATGCAAGAACGCGTTCTAATACATCACGTTTCGCTTCTCCTACAGCTATTAACAAAATGCACTTAGCGCGCATGATTGATTGAATTCCCATCGTAAATGCTTGGGTTGGAACGTCATCAATTGAATCAAAGAAACGTGCATTCGCTTGACGTGTTGATTCTTCAAGCGTTACAAGATGTGTCAACGAATCAAATGATGTGCCTGGTTCATTAAAGCCGATATGACCGTTTTGTCCGATCCCAAGCAATTGAAAATCTAATGGATGCTGCTGTAATAATGATTCATAGCTTGCCATTTCCTCAGCAGGATTATGAGCTAAACCATTCGGTAAATAAGATTCTTTAAATGATTTGTTGTGAAATAAATGTTTGTACATATAATATGCGTAACTTTGTTCATGTTTAGCACTAAGTCCAACGTATTCATCCAGGTTGAAGCTAATACAATTCGTAAAATCGATATCAGTTTCACAAATTTTACTATACAACGGCTCCATTGTACCACCTGTAGCTAGACCGAACGTTGTAGCACCTTCATTTTTAGTACTCACAATAATGTCTACTGCACGAGCGTATAAATCTTCTTTTGAAGCAAAGCGTTCCAGTCTCAATTTCCAATTCCCCCTTATTTACTTATTAAACAGGCATACGATCTCTTATGCTTCGTAGATTACTTTTCCAGCCTTTATTGTTTGTTGCAACATTAACTGTTCATCCAGAATAACAACATCTGCATCAAATCCTTCTTCGATTTGTCCTTTGTTCGTCAGTTTTAGTTGTTTTGCTGCATTGTAGCTAGACATTTTAACTAGTTCTTCTAACGTGCAGTTCGTGATGAGTTGCATATTCCGAACAGCTTGGTCCATTTTTAATACACTACCAGCAAGGGCTCCGTTTGATAAATGCGCTCCACTTTCGGAGACATGAACCATTTGACCACCTAAGTCATAATCTCCATAGGGCATTCCTTTTGCTCGCATTGCATCGGTTATTAAAATAATACCATCTGCTCCTTTTAAACGATATGCCATGTTCACGGCATCCTTGTGCATATGGATAAAATCAACAATGATTTCTGCCTTCATTTCCTCTAATAATAATACACCACCGACAACACCTGGATCTCGATGATGGAAAGGGCGCATTTGGTTGTATAAATGTGTGCCTTGTGTTGCACCATGACGAACCGCTTCTTTCATTTGTTCAAATGTTGCATCAGAATGACCAATTGAAACGACCACTCCGCTATCTGCAATTGCTTGAACGACCTCAAATCCATTTGGTTCTTCTGGCGCCATTGTAATTTGTTTAATTTTATGGGCACTTATGTTTTGCCACTTTGTAAAAACAGCGAAATCAGGTGGTACAACATATTCAAGCGGCTGTGCACCTACACGCTTTTTTGATATAAAAGGGCCTTCTACATGAATACCTAGAAGTTCTGCCTCATCTGGATTTGAAGTAAACTGCGCAATATTTTCAAGAGCACGGTCAATATTTTGATAGCTTTGTGTCATAGTCGTTGCTAAAAAGCCTATTGTACCTTCTTTTGCAAGTGATTTCGCCATTGTATGAAGACCTTCATTCGATGCATCCATCGTGTCCATTTGAGCAGAGCCATGAATATGCATATCTATATAACCAGGGAATAAATATTTCCCTGTACCATCTATAATTTGCACGTGATCTGCGTCAATTTGCTGCGCAATTTGTGCAATTTCCCCATCCTTTATGAAAACGTCGACACATTTCTTTCGTCCTGTTGCATTGACGACTGTGATGTTACGGATTAATAAATTCATTAAAAACATCTCCTAGGATTGATAGCAGATACTGGCCTAAAAATAGTAAGTTTGAAGCGATCCTGCTCATATTTTGATAAAGTGCTACGACCCGCATAGATTTCTGTGGGACTATACTTTCCCACAGAAAATTAAGCGGATTTACGATTAGTGCATGTTCATTTTGTTAGATGGACCTTTTTAGACAGCATCCTTTATTGTTACTTCTTCATCGAAATAATGTTACGTGAACCCGATCGTTGGAAACCAGTTTTTTCAAGTTCAATTTCCTGTCCCATTAAACTTGTGAAAACAACTGGTGTAACGATAGACGGTACTTTGTCTTTAATACTCTCAAAATCAACTTTTAATAATGTATCGCCACGTTTAATTACTTGACCTTCTGTAACCATCGCTTCAAAACCTTCACCATTTAGAGTGACCGTATCTAAACCGACATGAATTAATAGTTCTACACCTGAATCAGATTTTAAGCCGATTGCATGCTTCGTTGGGAAAACCATTACTACTTGACCATCAAATGGCGCATGAACTGTACCATCCTTTGGATGAATACCAAAGCCTGGCCCCATTATACCTGACGAGAATGCTTCATCTGGCACTTCAGATAACGGTATTAAATCTCCTGTAATCGGCATTTCAAAATCATTCGAAGGATTTGTTCCTTCTGCTACTGTTGCCTCTTCAACAGGCGCTTCTTTTTGTACATCTACATTTGAAGGCGCTGGATTCCCTTTTTTCAGACGATCTTTCATGGCTTCTGCCAAAAACTCTACAGATGTACCGATAATTACTTGGACATTTGTCTTACTTATACGCATAACACCACGTGCGCCCGTTTGTTTTAATGTTTTTTCATCCACCTGATCCGCATCACCAACAGTCATTCGAAGACGTGTTGTACAGTAATCGACTTGCTTAATATTTTCTTGTCCACCTAATGCTTCAATTGTATGGAAAGCACGTGCATCTAAATCATTAGAAACAGCTGAAGTAACATCTGCCTTTTCTTCATCTTCGTCTTCACGACCAGGTGTTTTTAAATCTAACTTCTTGATTAAGAAATAGAAAACGACAAAATAAATTGCCCCGAAACCTAATCCTAATGGAAGTAATAGCCATGGACTATCTGCTAAACCAAAGTTTAAAAGATAGTCAATTAAACCTGCGGAAAATCCGAAACCATCACGGAATCCAATAATATAGGCAACGGCAAGCGAAATACCTGTTAAAACTGCATGGATCCCATAAAGAACTGGCGATAAAAACATAAATGTAAATTCAATAGGCTCAGTTACACCTGTTAAAAATGCTGTTAACGCGATGGATACGAACATACCACCGACTACTGCACGATTTTTCTTTTTCGCTGCAGAGTACATCGCAAGACACGCTGCTGGTAATCCAAACATCATAATTGGGAAGAAACCTGCTTGGAAATGTCCTGCTGATGGGTCTCCTGCTAAAAATCGATTAATATCACCTTTAACAAGATCTCCTGCAGCATTGGTAAATTCACCGAAATCAAACCAGATTATTGTATTAATTACATGGTGTAGACCTACTGGGATTAATAAACGATTTAAGAAACCATACATCCCAACACCAAGTGATCCAGCACCGATTAACCAGTTCCCTACTGAATCAATACCACCTTGAATTGGTCCCCATACGACAGCTAAAATAGCACCTAAAATCGCCATGGTGATGGACGTTATAATTGGCACAAAGCGCCGTCCTCCGAAGAATGACAGCCATTCTGGGAATTTTACATTATAGAATTTGTTATAAAGTAAGCCGGCAGTAATACCTGCAATAATTCCACCGAATACACCCATATTCAGGTCTGCATTTACAGATTTTAATACTGCGACTAACACCAAATGTGCAATGGCGCCCGCTAACGCTGCTCCACCACTATTATCATGTGCTAAGCCCATCGCGATACCAATAGCAAATATAATGGATAAGTTACCCGTACTCAAAATTGCATCACCAGATGCTGCCATAATACTTGCAATATACTTAATAGCGTCATTTGGTACTGCACCAAGCATATCATCAGAGCCTAAGCGTAACAGTATTGCGGCTGCTGGTAATGTAGCGATTGGAAACATTAACGACTTACCGATTTTTTGTAAGAAAGCTAACATTAAATATCCCCCTTTGGTATAGTTGTCTAGACCACTTAATAGAAAAAGCGTTTTCATTAAGTTTGTTATCAATTATATTACCACTCGTATAAAAAATAAACATTATTTTTGAACTGAAGAAAGGGTTTCAAAAATTTTAAATCCTATTACACATTAGTATGATTTTTTATAGGAACAAAATATAGCCCAATTGGCAGCTTTTCTTCAAGCCAATTGGACTACAGTTCATACATTCTATTATTTACGCTGTGACGTCACGTTTCATAAAGGAGATATAGCTGATCAAAAGGAAAAGTACAGCATAAATCGCAAGAATCGTGAGTGAGAATGGCATTGTAATGCCGTCTAGTATTGAACTACTATGTTCATATTGTGTTAAATCTGAATGAGTTAACCAAACATATTTAACGATTTTATATTTGCTTAAGAACATCACAATCATACCGCCAGTAAACGATAAGAACATCGTTAAGCCAATCGCCAAAGAGCTTGAGCGGAAAACAGAGCCTACTAAGAAAGCAAACAACATTGACATAACAAAGTTTCCACCAGTAAGTAAATAGTGATATGCCAAATCATTCCATACTGCTTTTTCAACAACCTGACCGTTGACTATTTCTAACTCAGCACCAGTTGTACCACCAAATAATATAAGCCCAACTAGAGCGCTAACTCCGACATTGACAATATATAATAAGAGTCCAAATATGAAAGTCGTTAGTAATTTTGAAGTTAATATTTTTGCCCGTGAAACAGGACGTGTTAATAACATTTTAATCGTACCAGTAGAGTATTCACTAGATACAATACTTGCGGCAACAATAACTGTAAATAATGTGACTAAATTCAGCATACTACCTGTAAATGACATAAAGCCTGCTAAGTCTTGAGACGGCACATCGTTTGCTAATCGATACTCAGAAATAGCTATTTTCTCTTCATAGATATTTTTATCCTCTGCCGATAAATTGTCATCATTCAGTATTTCTTTATAATTCTCAATGGCCTGCTGTTCACTTTCCTGCCATGTGCTACCCTCTTTTGTTTCATAGTATTTCATCATAATACCAGGACCAATAATAAAGAGGATTACTAGCGCGACCATTGCCCAAGTTCCCTTTTTATGCCATAACTTCATCCATTCATTTTGCATTAGCTTCAACAATTTGGCCACCTCCTGTCATTTCTAAGAATTGATCCTCTAACGTTTTTTGATGCGGTTGTACGGCAAATAATTGAATTTCTTCGTTAACAAATTGGGTAATGAGTTTCGGTATATCCTCTTTCTTTATTTCCACTACATAACCGTTATTTTCCGCCACAAAGTTGTAATCGAGCTTTTGTAGAAGAGCTGCAACCTGATCATTTGGTGTAGCTTCAATATAATAAAACGAAGATGTTTCAACGTTAATATCACGAATATCGATGAGTTTGCCATTTTGTATGACAGCTACTCGATCACACATTAATTCAATTTCAGATAATAAATGGCTGGAAACAAATACAGATACGCCATCCTCCGTCGCAATTTTACGCAAGTACATACGAAACTCGCGGATACCTGCTGGGTCTAAACCATTTGTTGGTTCATCTAAAATTAAAAATTTTGGTCGATGAAGGAGTGCCTGAGCAAGTCCTAAACGCTGACGCATCCCTAGCGAATATGTCGAAACCTTTTCATGAATACGATTTTCAAGACCGACCTGTCTAACTACCTCTTGAATA
This sequence comes from Lysinibacillus sp. NPDC056959, assembly GCF_042674095.1. Classification (NCBI taxonomy): domain Bacteria; kingdom Bacillati; phylum Bacillota; class Bacilli; order Caryophanales; family Bacillaceae; genus Lysinibacillus; species Lysinibacillus sp. NPDC056959. Next base: position 12,079 of record NZ_JBHURE010000027.1, read on the forward strand.
CGCTCTTTTGTTACGTTTTTATGCATACGCGCAAAGTGCAATAGGTTTTTATAGCCCGACATAAATTTATACATTTCCGGATTTTCTACAATTACACCGACTTTACTAATCGCTTCCTCATAATTGTCCTGTAAAGAAAGACCTTCAATAATGACTTTCCCTTCTGTTGGATTCATAAGACCTGTCATCATACGAATTGTCGTTGTTTTCCCTGCACCATTCGGTCCTAAAAAACCAGTGATTTGCCCTGGATATAAATCGATATTCAATTGCTGAATTAATTGCTTACCACGAATAGTTTTTGATAAATTTTGCAATTGAACAATTGGTTGTGTTGTCATAAATTTCACCCTTTCTTATAAAACGCCTTCATCCATTGCACAGCATCCTTATTCGAAACATCTCGAATCGTCTCTACTTCCTCATGTGCCATGATCGAACCATTTTGCAATAAAATGATTTGATCTAGAATAGGCTCTACCTCATATAACTCATGCGTTGATAATAAAATTGTTTGATGTTCAATGTCAGTAAATTGAATTAACCCTTTAATTAATTGTTCTCGAACGATTGGATCCAGACCAGAGAAAGGCTCATCCATTAAATAAAAAGGTACTTCTCGCCCAAGCGTTGCGGCCATTTTCATTCGACCACGGTTCCCCTTTGATAATTGCCGTAGCTTCACATTTTTATCAACCTGTAAAAACTCTGCAACGATACAAGCTTTATCATACGAAAAATCTTCGAATTGAGAGGCATAGTGCTGAAAAAGCTGCTCACCTGTGTAAAAATCAAAAAACAAATCAATATCTGGTAAATAGGCAATTTCATCAGCACTTCTGCGTGTAATAAGCGTTCTATTTAGCAATACCTCACCACTTGATGGACGTAATAAGCCTGCCAGCACTTTTAATAGTGTCGACTTGCCACTACCATTTTCTCCAACAAGCCCAATGATTTGTCCAACAGGAATGGAAAAAGACACATCTTGTAAAATAGGCTTTTTCATATAACGAAAAGAAACATTTGATAGCTGTAGCATTTATTTCACCTCACGATTTATTTTGTAAAACAACGAGCATCTCTTCTTTTGAAAATCCAAGTGCTTCAATGGAAGTTAAAAAATGATCTGCCAGTTGATTTTTCATATCTTCCCGTAATAGAGCAATTCGCCCATCATCGGTAGTAATAAATGTACCTTGACCTCGTTTGGTTTCCGTTATATTCATCGCTTCTAACTCCTTATACACCCGTTGCACAGTATTTACATTGACACCTGTTTCCACTGCATATTCTCGAACCGAAGGAAGTCGATCCCCAAGCACTAGCTTCCCTTTCAAAATGTCTCCACATATCCGATCTACAAGCTGGCTATATATAGGCTTATCACGTGAAAAGTCGATTGTCATCGTAAAACCACCTTTTCAAGCCACTTTGTCGCTATGATAAATAAGATCGCTAGCCAAATGATCGATGCTACTTCTTCTACGACATAAAATGAGCCTAAAAGTAGCTCCGTCGTGTGTATTTTCGGGAAATATTGATCCAACCACGTTAACGGAATCTCTACATGATGGAAAATATTATCATATAATTTACTTTCTGTAAATTTAAACCATAAATCCATACTGAAAAAGAAGGTAACCATAGTAATAACAATAGAAAATCTACCAACTAAATGTTTCATTTGGAGATTAAATGCTAAAAATAATACCATTATTACAAACATCATCAATTGAAGAATTACAATAATTGCTACAATAAACAACAGCAATAAAAGTACTTGGGCGAAGTTACCAACAATTTCATCTCCGATTTTGTAAATAGCTAAACTCACAAAGATAAAATTGAAGATAGCGTATCCTATTAAAGAAAATACGATTTTCACACCTACAAGCTGTGCGATAGAACTAGTTGAATGCAGCCATATCTCTTTGCTCTTTAAATCATGACGCATACTAGCTAGGAATTGTAATATCGAAAAAAATCCACCTAATATAAGTACTAGTATTGAGAAAGCAAATGACAGCTGATTTTCCATTGTAAATCCATCACTTAACCGCCTTATTAAATATGGAACTACCATCGACAGCATAATCCCTATAAAAACCCCTACAAATAGCCATGTCCGATAAAGCACCCATTCCTTTTTTAAAAGCCCTGCGAATTTTTTCAACATAAACACCTCGTGTTATAGTGTACTAGTCAGATATTACACTATGACTTTTAAGTTTGCAAGTATTAATTCAAAAAAAAGGAAGAACCCTTATACAAAGGGCTCTTCCTTCATCTTGTAATATAATTAGTTTCTTGGCAAAATGAGGTGTGACTTCCGTCCAGGCTACTCGCTTTCCTATGGGCGAGCGTCGAGCCGCTTCGCTCCGTGCAGGGTCTCGCCTGTCTGCTTTCCCACGGGAGTCGAGTAGTCTTCCACTCCAATCAACAATGGTGTAGAACTTTTATTAATTTAGTGTATTTGAAAGTGAACACTATGGCTACTCACAATAATTGAACAGAAGAAACTTATAACAGTGACTCGAATCTACTGTTGGTGTAACTGTCGCTATGCTGAACAGCTTTCGCTCAAAAACACTTATTACTTGATTTTCATCACTTACATTTGAAGTTATATGCAGAAAATATATGCTTTGAAAAGTAGTTGATTGGAGTGGAGACTGGGCGACTCCTCGGGGATCAGCGTCACAGATGAGACCCTGCAGCGCAGCGAAGCGGCTCATCGGACGCCCCCAGGAAGCTTTGCTCTGTGCGAAAGCGTAGCGGCAGCAACAAAGCGCCCAGTAGGAACGGAGATCAACCACTCGCTTTGCCCAAAATCTATAGTAATCTTTAATTTATTGTCATGGATCTAGCAGAAAATTTTGAAGGCCTAACCCATTTTCCTAACTACTTTAACCTTTAATCTCGTTGCATTTTCCGGGTGGTAGGCAAGGGGTGTTTCTTCTTCTACTTCTACTTCTACTTCTACTAACTCAATCGTCTCAGCAAGAGCTCCTACTAACACAGCTTATTTCACTGCTTTTTCTTGAGCATCATTCAGAGAAATCTCACGGGCTCTCTAGAACATCCGAAAGTTTCATTTTTTTCAAAAAAAATGACAACTATAATTTGTTCGTACAAATAAAAACAGAGGTTGGTGATGAACCAATTCCCCTGCTTTTCTCTATGACCAATCATTTATTGCCAACTCAGTACGCAACTACTCTAGAAATCTTTCATAGTCAGATTCAGCGTTAGTTGATACGGTAATTTATATTCCAATTTCCCTCATTTTTTCTGTTACTTTCTCGACTCTGCTATCAATATCTGTACCGTCAAACTTCGGAAGCTTTAGTTCACTGACGATTTTTCCGTCGAGCATAAACATTATGCGTTCCGTACGGGCCGCAACCTTTGCGTCGTGAGTGACAAGCATAATCGCAGTACCGCCCGCGTTAATTTCAGAAAAAATGTCCATGATCTCCTGGGCTGATTTTGAATTTAGTGCGCCTGTAGGTTCATCGCCGAAGATGATTTTCGGGCTGTTCAAAAGTGCTCGACATATTCCCGCTCGTTGAAGCTGCCCTCCCGAAACTTGTGTAATGTCGCGCATTTCAAGCTCTGCAATGCCTACCCTCTTCATAAGTACTCTTGCTTTCTCTGAAATCTTTGCACCGTTTTTTCTATTATCGCGAATTGATGGAAGAATAATATTATCGAGAATATTCAGATTTTTAAGCATAGTTGGCTGCTGAAAAACAAAGCCCATTTTAGTTCTACGTAAATCAGAAAGTTCAGCCTCACCGACTGACGATATATCACTTCCATCAAAAGTAATCCTTCCGCTATCAACACTGTCCATGCCGCTCAATGCAAACATGAGCGTTGATTTTCCCGAGCCCGAGGGTCCCATGATCGCAACAAACTCACCTTCGTTTATGTCAACGGACACACCGTCGAGAACATTGTGTTTTTCGTCGCCCTCACCGAAAGATTTTACAATATGTTCACCGATTACAAGATTCTTCATAAGCTACTCCTTTATATTTTCGGATATTTTTATTTTCCCAGCGCCCGATGTGCCAATGATTGTTGTCATAAGTACCGAGCAAATCATCAATAACGGACAAAGCACGTACGCCGAAAGTGGATTGATTGAAAAACTAAACGATGACGCCCCGAATGAGGCAATTACTGCACCTGCAAGTATCTCTCCAAGAGTGTTTGCCAGAATGGTGCCAACAATTATTCCGATAATTGATACAAATACTGCTCGCGAACCAAACTGCACCGTAATATCCAACTTTGTAAAACCTAGGGCTTTCATTATCGCAATCGAATATCGATCCTTTGCGACAAGCATTTTCATAAACAACAATGTAACTAGAATCGTTATTACAAGTGCTATGGCAATTGCGGCAATGGAGGCCTTTCCGACTGATTTTATAGTCGAACCGAAAGTTTGTTTGACAAACTCATCAATATTGGAAATCTTAGCAAAAGTAAATCGGTCCGTATAGTTAGAGATTTTTTCATCGACAAGGGTTTTATCTGAAAGCTTCGCACAAATAACGCTCCACATTATATTTTCCGAATGATCGGTAAATACAGCCTTTGCCGTTTTACCACCGTTCGTAATGTCAGAATAAATGCCACTTACCTTGAGCTTACTCTCCTTCCCCTTCATGATGACCCTAATTGTATCGCCGACTTTTTTCTTCATTTCATCAGCGTTTATAGCCGAAAGTGCAATTTCGTTTTCTACAGCGGGTGCTCTGCCCTCGGTATATTCGATAGGGAATATCGAATGGTCGCCAAGTTCGATTTTGATATTTTCTTCCGAACCGTCTTCCATTTTTGTTTTGAATGTCTTTGTTGTAAGGATGGTGTACTTTGAAATGGAACTGTCGCTGTTCATATATTCTAAAACTTCTGCAGTTTTTTTAGAGATTTGATCAGTTTGTTGAATATCAAGGCGAATATCGTAGTTTCCAATACCCATATATTTAATGAAGCTTGTTGAGGAAATCGTGTTGTATAGGTTTTGTGGAACAATAATGATAAATGCTGAAATGACAAGTACTGCAAGCATTGTGGCATAAAGTCTTTTCCTTGCGAGAACATCTTTGATCCCAAGGAAAAGATTCGTATTTAACAGCTTATTTTTGTTCAGGCAAATACGTTGTGCACCTGTGCTTTTTTCCTGCGAAATGCCAAAGCGTATTGCTTCTGCCGCAGATATTTTCCGAAATCGTCTAAGCACACCGCTTACATAGGCTAAAATTGCAAAGTATACAAGTAGAATGCCGATGACCCCTAAAGACGTGGCAAAAGAAGAGTTTTCACTTTCCCCCATATAAAGCCGGATGTTTTCTAGCAGCATGTTTTTGAACATCAATGAAAGTGCATAACCGAGAATACTACCCACTGCCGCAATTGCTGCGTACTTCGCAAGATAAATTTTCTTAATGTCCGAAATGCGTAGCCCTATTGCCTTCATAACACCAATTTCACGGTAATCGTCTTCGATTTTCGCAAGGAGTGTAAAGCGTATGCACATAAATGCGATAGCAACGACAAGAACGCTTATAAGAAGAATAACTGCTATCATAATCCCGTCAGAAAATGCGTTAATTGTTTTGAAAAGTGGATATGTGATCGTTGGTCCGTTCGCTTCAAGTCCCGCGGAAGCATAAGCAGTTTCAAATTCACCGAGCGCCGATAAATCCTTTAATCTAAACTCAATCAAATACTCCACACTTCCATGGCTTTTAATTGCAGCGTAATCATTTGCACTTACGAGAAATCTTTTTGAAGAGGACAGCATAGAATTCATCTGTGAATCCCGGAGGAATCCTGCTACAGTAAATTCCTTTTCGCCTATTATAGCTTTATCACCAACCCTCGTAGTGGCGTCCTTCATATAGTTTATTGGAACATACAGCTCTCCATCGGATACGTTAATTATGTTTCCATCAATATCAAAAAGATAATCAAACTTTTCACTCTGTATGCTAAAACCATTGTCTTGAACATTATTCGCAAGTGAACGAGCACCTAAAATAATTTGACTGTTATCCAAGTTGAGAAACTCAAGCACTTGAAATTCATTGACATTGCTGTTTTGCTCCGCGAAGTTTGTAAGTCGGACAGTATCGATATCCCCAGAGTGCATTTGCATAAAATGCGGCGTCTTCGCCTGATTCATAAGTGAATCAATAGCACCTGAAAGATTTACCATAAGTATCGCCGATAAGGAAACGAGCATAGCCGCAACAGCGACAAATAACGTTGTTGTCAGCGTTATCAGTTTGCTTTTTAAAAAGTCATTTCGGATTAATCTATAATACATAAGTCACCTCTGTTTTCAGTTGAAGAAAATTAATGAAGTAACACAAAATCCAAAGCCCGCTTCCTATTGCTGAAATTAGCTTCCCTGACCAAAACAGAAGAAATTTTTTGAAAAGACGCTCGGAATCAACCATCGTTGTTTCCATTTTCTTCACCCCCATTGCCAAACATCTTCATCATGTACATAAGGCTTCCACTTTCGACACCGAGCAGTCTTTCTACGTTGAAGACAAAAGCTGGTATACGTGAAGCACGCTCTTCATCGGTCATATCAAGCATATCATCATCAAAAACAGTATTCGTATAAGCCACAATCATTTCCATACATTCATATGGATACGGTGTACTAAATAATCCTTGCTCAATACCCTCATGGATTATTTCCGTCAGTATCGGTGGCAGACCGTTCATGATGACCTTTTGTATTTTCTGATGCATAAGCGCGTTCTGGGGCTTATGTATATGGTCAATAATTTCCTTACCGTTTCCGCTACTTATGTTTAATGCCATTACAACACGGACAATTCGCTCGTGAACGGGGATGCTCTTATTTGCAGCAATTCCTTTTGCTGCACCTAGAATTTGAGCATGATACCGCTCAATTAACGCGTCCATAATATCCTCCTTCGACTTGAAGTGATAATACAGCGTTCCCCGTGCAATACCAACCTTTTCAAGAATATCGTTAGTACTTGTGCCATCAAAGCCCTTCTGACCGAAAAGCTTATCAGCTACATCAAGTATTTCGTTTCTACGCTCCATTGCTTCTTTTCTCATTATTACGCCTCCCCAATAGACCGACTGTCTGTCTACAAAAAATTATAACTTTTTTCTATAAATTGTCAATAGGCTGTTGCCATTTTGTAAAAAACTATCAATTCATTTTCCTGATCATCTAGAGTTTAACGATGAATATTGCCTTCTCTATATGTAGAAAACTTCCACACAAAAATATCCTTTTAATCATAATAAATGATAGAATTAAATGTAAGAAGTTTATGCGTTAAGAGAGGAAAACAACAATGTCTGAAGTAAAAAAAATGGATTTTACAATTGGACAAAAGATTCGTGAAAGCTTACAGGCTGATTGCCAAAGCTGTTTTGGTCTATGCTGCACGGCTTTAAATATTGCTGCTTCTAGTGACTTTGCCATTCATAAAGCAGCCGGAACACCTTGCCCTAATCTACAATCAGATTTTAGCTGCCAAATTCATCATAAACTTAGAGATCAAGGGTTTAAAGGATGTACAGTTTTTGATTGTTTAGGAGCTGGACAAAAGGTTTCACAAACAACTTTTCATGGACAAAACTGGCGACAATTCCCTGAAGTTTCCGGGAAAATGTTTCGTGTCTTTCCGATTATGGAACAACTTTATGAAATGATTGCTTACGTAGCGGAGGCTTTATCGTATAAGGTAGATTCATCCCTATATAACAAACTACATTTACAATTAGAACAGCTACAGCGTGCAACAGAGCTGGAAGCTGGTGCATTATTAGCAATAGATATCCCTACTTTCCGACTGCCAGTGAATGTTTTACTGTTAGAAACAAGTGAGCAAATTCGCCAAAGTCTTATCGTAAAGATTGGAAAAAACGCTCGAAAGTATGACAATCGAGGGGTTGATTGGATGGGGAAAAATTTAAAAGGCAAAGATTTAAGAGCTACCGATCTTCGAGGATCTTATTTAATTGCTGCCAATCTACAAAATGCAGATTTAAGAGGGGTTGATTTTATTGGCGCAGATTTACGTGATACTAATTTACGCGGCGCAGACCTTTCAACAAGTATGTTTTTAACCCAAATGCAAATTAATTCAGCACAAGGCAATCTTCAAACAAAATTACCCTCCCACCTGAAACGTCCGTCTCATTGGGTTGTATAACTTGAAAAAAGGCAGATGAGAGTAATTCATCTGCCTTTTAGAATGTAAAAAAACATATTTTGTTTGGGTAAAGCTGTATGGTAATTTAATCGGTAACTCCACTTGTAGTGAAATCATTTTATTATTAGCCCTAAATATTCAGCGAATTCTTTGATGAATTCTTTTTGTGAATCCAGCTCGGATTCAGCATATACTTTATTTATTCTATTTTGCGCTTCATTATTATAACCATATGAATTACATAGTATTGTTAGGAAGTGAGGGCATTCGTACAAGCCCTGTTCTTCTTTTCTTTTCATTTCTTGGATTACATCTTCTATTGTTTGGAATTTCTCAAAGTATGGAAAAATCACATTTTGCAAGTCGCTTTTAAATGCATCTAAATTACTTGAAAGACCAATTTTATACTAAGTATCTGGTTCATTTTTCAACTCAAAAATGCGAAGTCTAAGAACGGAATTAACTTCTGTTGGAAATTTTGGTGGATCCTCTTTATAAAATGGCCCAAACAATTTATCAGTAAAAATTCCAGTATTAAATGTAATCTCAACATCTTCTTTCGAATTTCCAAGTTAATGTTGCTTAATTAATTATTTTGCAACCGATTTACTAGTTCATTCGACTTTATTGTGTAACGGATAGGAGGACCAAAATGGATTTAGCAAAATTAGTGAAAAAAGCAAAAAAGGGTGATGATGAAGCATTTGAACAACTGATTGATTCTGTTCGACAAAAGCTGTACCGAACTGCCTATGCATACGTTAGAAACGAACAAGATGCTTTAGATGTCTATCAAGAAACAATTTATACAGCCTATATTTCAATAAAAACATTAAAGAAGCCTGAAAGTTTTTCAAGTTGGATTACAAAAATTCTAGTTTTTAAATCGATTGATTTTATTCGATAAGAGTCCCGCCATTTTACTGCAGATAATGAGGAAATCTTTAATGAATTAATCACTTCTGAAAATAGTGATTTTATCATGCATGCAATGGATTTGTCAGAAGCCTTTAAATTCTTAAATCCTACTGTAAAAACCATTATTTTGTTGAGGTACTACCACGATCTGTCCATTAAGGAAATTGCTGCGATCATGAATTACCCGGAAGGAACCGTTAAATCACACTTAAATAGAGCGAAAAAAGAGTTAAGACCCATTTTAAAGGAGGGTTATCTGTATGAATAAAGACAATTTCAATCGATCTATCGACAACATAAATGTACCTGTTGAAAAGCTAAAGGCAAGGGAGAAAACAGCTATCTTTCAAGCCAAGAAAAAAAGAAAAGTAGGAAGAACAACTAAACAGTCAATCTTAGTTGCATGTGGGCTATGTATATCTTTGCTTGGTTCTGGATTTGTTTCAACAGGCATGGCAGAAGCATTATCAAATATCCCCCTGATTGGTCCAATTTATAAGGACTTTAGAGACATTGCCTCAGATAAAATCGAACACGATCAACTTACGACTGTAATTGATAAACAAGATAGTAAAAATGGCTTAACAATGACTGTAAAAGAAGCAGCTTATGATGGGAGCCGGTTAATCGTAACAGTCGTTTACACAGGAGAAAAAGAACTTTCGATGGAAGAAGAAATTTTCGGCTTTAATTATATAACAATTAATGGACAACCAGTTAAACCAGCGATTGGTTCAACAGGGCAAGATGACATAAACTCAAAAACAATAATTGAACATCATCAATTTACCTTTTCTAATTATAATGAATATGGCGATGAAATTGAGATTGCCGTCCATGGAGAAGATTTATTTGGCTATGAGGGCAAGTTGAAAGTGTCTTTCCCACTAAAAAAAATAAAAGGTGATGTAATTAAATATTATCCAGAAGTTACAACTAAAACGGTGGACGAAGTTTACACGTTAACAGCCGACAAAGTAATATTTTCACCTCTATCAACAAGAATAGACCTAACGATTGATTACCCAGCTGAAATGGATGATAACGATAGTTGGCCATGGTTTGATTTCTATGTAGTCGATGATAGTGGACATATATATGATAAACTGAAACTACAAGCAGGCATGGCTGTTGGGAACTATGGTCATCATATGGTACTGACTTTGCCTCCAATGGATACGATACCAAAATCATTTACACTCAAGCCAAGTCATTTAAACAATGAGGGCTTTAGTGAAGAGGTAAAAGAATTGGAATTGGTCGTTCCTATAAATAAAAGTAAATAATGACCTCGTTTGTTTCGTTTACTCATATTGTGGAAGTATCTAAATTGAACATCGAATTTTATTAAAAGCCACGTGAACAGCCGAATTCCATAGACATAGAATTCGGCTTTTTATATTAAATATTCATACCGTTGAAAATCAGTATTATCCTGATGCTCTCCCTATTTGAAGACATATTCCTTCTTCCACTAACCTGTCTCCGTAAGTTCAATAAAAAAAGAGCTGCATATGCAACTCAATGATCATCAAGAAAAAAACCTCATTAGTTGAAGAAGGTCCTAATGATTTTCATCTAATTAGATAACGCGGTCTTCAATACCTAGGTTATAAATGTTCAATATTGTAGCAAGATCAATAGTTGTGCTCTCTATCCTTTCAACTATTTTTTCTACTGCTTTGTAACTTGCATACTGCCGATGATAAGCATGATAATACCAATTACCGCCAGAATTATCTGAACTAAGAATGGACTCAATGAAAACACTGTTTCACCTTGCAAGTGCAATCTGAATAACCTTTCATTCAGCCCCACAATCGCCAATATTGGCTTAAGAAACAAACTTAGCGCTAATAATACTATCCCCCAAATAATATTGCTATTCATTTATTCAAAACCTCTTTTCCAATTAAGATAAATGAAAATTAGTTTGCAATAAAACGATCTATCATTGTCTTTCTATAATTTTATCCGAAATTGTCAATGTTTGCTTGATAATATCCACAACAAGTCAAAAATTCGCTGTAATAAAAAGTGTCCACCATCTACGTAAAAGTCACTCCTCCACCTGCATAATCTCTCCACTCGCACATGTCATACATTATAGCACTGTGGTCGTTGCGACCATTAATGATTGTAATATCATACGCGATCTTCTTATGCGTAATTTAGGCAATAGCTTAAATTATTGTTTTCTGAGCCTCTCCGCAAATTCTATGCAAATTACCTACTATTCCTTAAAGAAAATAGCTATCTTCTTCACTCATTTATGGCAGAAATACTTTTAAAATCTGCTATTCTCATCTCTTGCCACCCCATATTTTATCGTTTCCAACTATTCTGCTGGTTTAGTTTAAGGTGAAAATGGCTCCACTCCTTATTGACTTAAAGCCTCCGGTAGTTGAATAAGACAATACAAAATTCGATTATCCTTTAAGATTGAAACCCACTCTAATCATTCTATTTGTGACCAAGGACCATGTACTTCTTGTTTCTGCATTTCAATTGTCCAATAAGAATAGTCATCTTTAATAGGATTTTTTGGTGGCTCTTCAATACCTCGCTCAATAGCCTCCAAATGCAATTGTTTAGCATTAATATATTGATCATCCCACCATACATCAGTCACATTTCTGGTACATATAAGTAATTTATTATATTTTCCTTTTCAGTCTTTACTGGTTTCTCCCCATAAATTGCAATTTGATGGGCAGAGAGTCAATCCATTCGATAACCATTATCTATTGTAATTGTATAATAAGTTAAGCCAATGCATTCATTTTATGTAATAATTTACTAAGTGCTGCCCCGTTAGCACTAGAAGCGACTGTTCTAATTGAACAATCGCTCCCCGTTAGTTTAAGTACATTCCTTCACATATCTAACATATAAAATTGCATAATCTGAGTAGAAGTAATAAAATCGTTTAATTTCGAAAGGTTAATAATTCATAATCTCACCCAAAAGTTAAATTGTTAAAAACATCCAAGTTATTGTCATAATAATAAAAGTAGCAGCTATACACATCCAAAATATATTTCTTTTTGTAGATGCCTCACTATTATTAACAGTCTTTTTGATAAAACCTGTTAAGTTCAAGCAGAATACAATTGCAAAAACAGGATTAAGTAAAAATGAAAGTGCTAAAACAAAATCTATAAATTCCTCCACTTAATACACACCTCTCTCTCCTATGTTTAACTAATCGACTATCGACATACTTTTTCTTTTCGGTGATATCGAAATTATAGCATTTGTTCTTCAACTAACCTGTCCCGTTAGTTGAAGAAGAGGTGAGTAGATTTTGCTCATAAATAAAAACTGAACTAAATTTTATAAATATAGTTCAATTTAAAAATATACTATGGCCGTTTATAAACCTGTAACATTATCAAAAGGTAAGGGACTTATACCATAATGGTTGATCCAAATTAAAATAGTCATGATCTTCTAGAATGAGATGGATTCTTTCCAATGCATCATCGAAAGATTGTTCATCATATTTTTTCGTCCACACAATCGTAGAGACGATATTCATCGCTGCATAGAGGGCATATATTCGCCAAAATGTATCGTCTGGAGATTCTGTAATATAGCCATTTATTTGTCCAATACAAAATGGGATACTATGTCTTCTGCTAAACAAAGAAAGATTATAAAAATCATGATATGGGTCACCAAAATCATAGCCATTAAAATCAATTACGCCATTGTACGTGTTATTTTGTACAATGATATGACCAAGATGAAAATCATCATGGAGTAATGATATAGGTCGCTCTTTAAGAAGGTAGAAATTGTTTTCAATAAAGTTTAATATTTTATGCTCTTTTGGCAGTTGATAGCTATCTTTTTTATATTCATTTAAATAAAAACTGAATTTCTTTTTTTGAGCTTCTTCCCAGTGTAGCGTTTGTGGGGCATGGGCATGTAGCTGATGAATTTTTCTTAATTCTTTCCCAGCAGCAAGACCTATATTAAATTGCGCCACATCAGAAAGATTCCAAATGAATTCATCTGCAGGGTATCCTTCAATATAGCTTAATACCATGACAGAAAGATTAGCCTCATTCAATAAAGTACATTCTATGGCTTTATTCGTTTTTACACCTTGTTTTTCTAATGCTTGAAGCAATGAAAATTCGACGGTTCGTTTTTCATGATATTGTATGTCTGATAATCGTATAAAGTATTGATTTTGGCCGACAGTAACTATGTATTTTTCATCTGGTGAGTATCCTTTTTCGATTTTTTTTATAGATGAATACCCTTTAAGGCTCGATATGTGGTCTATTACACTTTCAATTAACAAAGTCAGTTCCCCTTTCTCTCAACAAGTAACAATGAAAATGATACTAACTAATAAAAACTTCGGAAGCAGATTCCTTGTTTGATCTTTAACTCTGCGCCCCGTTAGTTCATTAAGAAAAGCGATTCTTATTAAAGAACAGGCCCGATTGTTTAAGAATAAATCTTTACCCATTCTTCACATCCACCACTTTAAAACGTTCACAAACAAGGAGCATATCTTCCGAAAAATCATGTCCGATTGCGTTTAACTCGTTTCTGAAGAACTCTTCATGAGCTTCCCACCAATATGTATAGGTTCTATCTCCTTCGCCTTCTGCAATAGCAAACTCTTCAGTGACCTCATTCATAGGAGTGAGCGTAACTTCTACTGTTTTAATAATTGCTACAGGTATATCATTATTGTTTAAAATAATGCTGTAATCCTCTGTTGTTGGCAGTGGTTCATTCTCCAGTTCATAAAAAATATATCCTGAGCATGTTGCAGTTTTACTTCCATCTACCACCAATTGTGCGAGATAATCAGGATCGGCCCCAAATTGCCATGCACTAACTGACTGAGGTTGAGGTTGATTCTTCCAATATTCATTCCAGTACTCCTGAGCCGCTTGATTCATAGTATTCCTCCATATGCGTCTTTTATTTTAGTAACATTTTACCATAAATAGATTAAGCACTCTAAAAATCTAATTCCATTAAATGACTAAATGTTGAAGAAAGGTCATACAGCACTCTTAAACTAACTTGTAGCGTTTTCTGCAAAATATCGAAAAGTCTTATTGTAACAATACTCATATACCTTGAATAAAATTTGCATAGATAATGTACATACAAAAAAAGCCATAAACACTGATTTAACAGCACGACCGTCACAGTTCCAATTTCATTCCATAGAATACTTTTCCTATCAAATCATAACTATGTATTGCCTAATTTATAAATGTAATTTTTTCCTCTTTGAACTAAACTGTTTCGTTAGTCGAAGAAAAAAAGATGAGATCTCAGTGGAATCCCATCTTTAAGTAAAGCTACCCGTTAGTTTAAAAAGACATTCCTGCTTCTTTTATTGCAAGATAATAAACCTCATCATTCAATTTTGGAACATCAGTCTCCAGTAATTCATTTCTAATGGTACTAAATAGGTCACTTGTAATGTTAGGAAATATGTTTTCCCAATCCTCTCTTTTATCCAGATTGTTTAGCGATACAATGATAACAAAATAAATGTTCGGGTATCGCTTCTTAATTTCGGAAGAGTATTTTAAAAACTCTTTAAGATACTTATCAAAATGATGACAGTCGTATTCTTCAACACCTGTATAGAATGGAAATCCACTTGCGTCTTCCCACTCTAAGAGAAGTCCCGAAAAAGCAGTATGTGAACCTGCTCTAAATCTGAAATTATCATCATTAAAATGTTTATAATAGGGATAAAACAATTTGCCACACCAGTCTAAGTCTATTATCCCACCCATTCTTTTTATTTCATTATGTAACAGGACCAGTTTTTCATTAATTGAACTCATTGATAGTCCTCCTTTAGAACAAAATTAAGAATAGCTTTTAAACGGTTTAGTTGTTTTGCATATTCAAGTAGCCTGCTCCGTTAGTTCAATAAGAAGTTTAACTTCAGTAAACCGATAATCATTTATTTATTCTAGCAACTAGGAAAAGGTCGGATATTTTTTTTACAACCATTCGTTTATTTTCAATGATCCGCTCAGTCTCTTCACCATATTCATGATCTAATAAATAGACAGGAGGATTATTTCCTTCGTGTATATTTATTGCGTAAGCATCACCAATTGCTATTTCTACTCCGATACAAATATAACCATTTTCAAATACTGCACATCCAGGAACAGCGTCTAAACATTCTTCAATAATACACTTTGGATTCAAGAATTCGATTCGTAATTGGGGATCTTCATCTTCTGCATCAAAAGGAACCACCAATTCACTATCACACACTTCTACTGTAGTCATTAAATCGATCAACCATTCTGGAAGTTTAGTATCTAGTTTTTCATTTAGGTCATTTATTTCACCAACTGTCGCTATCCTAGTGGATGTTCCAGACCTTTGAATCATTTCTTTAGCATTTGTAATTACTTCATTAACCAACGTGACTCCTCCATACAATTATAAATATTTACCACTTCTTAAATTAACGCTATGATGAAAATTCTTTTACATGTTCCTTACTAAAATGGCCTCAAATACAGCCGCCTTACTTTATAACTATTGCACCCCTTTAGCAGAAAATTTCTTTCCATTATCCACTAATGCAATTCTAATGTTGATTTTAAAAAATCCAGCTAAGAACTGTAGCAGCTCCAACAAATACAAGAATAGTTATTAAAAATGTTATTGAAAGACAACCAAAAATAATTAATTTATCTTTAAGTTCTGTTGGAACATCTGGTTTTTCTACTAATTTTTCTTTTACTTTATATAAAAGTGCTGGGTCTAATTCCAGTCCTTTTAAAATTTCAATATCGCCTTTATACTTTAAAGCTCTTGCTATATTATTTCCTATAGAGTTTTCAAATTCTATCCACGCATGTATCATTATTGGGGTCTTATTCTTTTCTAAATACCAATATCGACCAGCCATTGCAGGATATTTTAACTCGAAATAAATATCTCCCAACTTTTTACGAAGTTTTAATTCATTTGGAAAGGTGGATATTAACCCGTGTAATCTATCCCTTGCCTTCCCCAGATCATCATTTTTAATATCCTCTTCTATTCGTTTTAAAGCCTTTGAAATTTCCTTTTTCAATAAAAAAACACCCTCGGTTATCCTAATTCCTTACTTACTCTATAATAACCGTTTCCAATTAGGATCTTTTTCGTCTTTTTCATTTGGTTTTCTTACAAACTCAATACACCTTTCTTCACAAGCTCCAAATACAATATAATTTTTTTGTGCTTGCCTTAAGGATGCAATATTAGCTCCACCTTCATAATCAGGGTCATCAAATTGAACTCCATCATCTTCCCAAAAGCAAATTCCACATATATCGTAAGTTCCTGGTGGCTCTTCGTCTAATGTTCTATATCCACAACAAGGACAAGTATATTTCATATAATTTCTCCCATCTACCTTCCTCATGCCATTTCTTAAAACTCTCTCTAGATCCATTAATTGTTTGATTTTGCATCGTGTTTTTGTTCCCATTCAAGTAAGGTTTTAGCGTTCAAATCAAACACCTCTTTTTATTATCAAATTATTTCTTTTCACTTTATTTATATATGTAATTTTATCCTTCTTTAACTAAACCGCGCCGTTAGCACAATAAGGAAATGGAGCTGTCTAAGCTTCCCAATGATCTTCAAGCAACCTTGCTTGAGGATACTAAAAATTCAATAATTTTCTTTTTTCCAACTTTTATATTCTCGAAACTCTAAAAAGCTATACGTTATTATCAACGATAAAATAGGGACAACATAATACTTCGGAGGTCCAAATATACAGATAGCAACAATTAAACCTGCAATATAAAGTGCAGTATATAAAAAATATGATTTTTTTCGATATTTTAAATATAGTTTTACCTTACTCATTACTTTTCCTTTCACAACAAAATTCTTACTAATTATCTACCTTGAACTATCCTGCTTAGTTAGTAAAAAACGTCTTCACTTATTGGAGAAATGCCCCTGTTCTAATTTCTTACCAAAGAATTCTTGACCTATCAAATCTTAACAATGTATTGCTTTTATTTATATATGTAATTTTTTCCATACCCCGCTCAACTGCATAGTTAAAGTATATTTCTTCACAAATTCTTGATATTCGACGAAGTAGTGAATTACTTTATTTTTAATATCCTCAAAACCAACGTTATAAAAATTTTCCTAATTATGTTATGCTTTGATATACAAAAATCCACATTTCAAGAAGGATCTATATATGAGAAAACATACTACAATCGGAAAATTCATTTATTGGATAGGTTTCTTTATGTGTATAAGTGGATTTGGAACGTCACTCGGCCCTCTTCATTACAATTCATTTATTCCGAATAAATCCGCAGCACTACTATATATTTTTATTGGAATTGCTTTTGTGTTAACTTCAAACTTTTTTAAAAATAGAACGAATCGATAACTAAATGTTTTTTCTTTACCTTCACATATTCACTCAATATAGGGATGTAATTTAAAATTGTACTTTACTATATCTGCTCATATCAGTTCCGTAACTCTTAAGTGATGCCACCCTATAAAAAAGAAACCACCTCAAAAATAATGAGATGGTTACCTCTTTCAGTTAATAGTAAGGGAATACAATGAAGCCTCCGATATTTGATAGTGACACCTTAAAATCTTAACTTGATATCGATGTGGTGCTACCCCTCATATGATTACAACCATATTTTTGCCAATTGTGAGACGCCTTTTATGATCTCTTCCTCACTTAAATTACCCAATCCAAGTAAAATATGTGGATATTGTGGTTTATATTTCGAGAAAGTTTGTGAGCAAGGATGAACTGCTATCCCGTGTTCATATGCACTTTCAATTAGCATTTTTTCAGTCATTTTTGTTTTAACTTCAATAATAACGTATACTCCGGAGCTACTACCTTTTATTTCAACATCATTTTTAAAGTGTTTTAGTAATTCCCTATTCAATAGATTCATTTTACGTTTATACAAAGCTTTCATCTTCCTTAAGTGTGAGTACCAATAGCCTTCATTCATAAAGATCGCCAAAGTTCTCTGATGAATAGATGAGGATGTTTGCTCTAGCAAAGGAAGTATCTTTTTATATTCACTTACTAGTCTCTTTGGCAAAACCATATAACTAACCCGGATAGAAGGTAACAATGCTTTTGAAAAAGTTCCTAAATAAACCACTCTATCATTAGAATCTAAGCTTTGAAGAGACGGTATAGGTTGATGGATGTAACGAAATTCACTATCGTAATCATCCTCAATAATATATCCTTCCACCCTTTTCGCCCATTGAATTAACTTTAATCTTTCATTGACGGGGATAGTTACTCCGTATGGAAAGTGGTGAGTAGGAGTGACATATAAAAGTCTAGAAGATGACTGTAAAAGGCGATCGACTTGAATGCCTTGTTCTGTTACCGGGATTGGATCAATGATAAATGACTGAAGCGCAAATAAGTCCCTTGCCACATTATATCCAGGGTCTTCTACTGCCAGATATTGATAGTCTTGCTTAAGCAACAGCGTCAAAAGTAATAACAAGTGTTGTGTACTACTGCCAATAATAATCTGTTCAGCAGAAGCATTTACCCCTCTTGATTGGAACAAGTAATCTACTAATGCCTTTCTTAGTTGAATATCACCTTGTTTATCTCCGTATGAAAACATGCTAGAGTCTTTAATTACTTTGTTAGTAAGCATTCTCCATGTTTTCAATGGGAAGTTCTCTTGATCCACTGTCCCGATTTTAAAGTCAATCGTTTTTATGTCAGTTTGTTTCTTTTCATGATGCTGTTCTTTAATGGGTTCATAATTAAGCGTCTCATCCGATATATTTGCATCTACAAAAAACCCCTTTTTGTTCTCACTTCGAATATACCCTTCCGATTGCAATTGTTC
Organism: Lysinibacillus sp. NPDC056959; assembly: GCF_042674095.1. Taxonomy (NCBI): domain Bacteria; kingdom Bacillati; phylum Bacillota; class Bacilli; order Caryophanales; family Bacillaceae; genus Lysinibacillus; species Lysinibacillus sp. NPDC056959. The sequence goes on from NZ_JBHURE010000027.1 coordinate 31,127, forward strand.
ATAAGCTAGCTGAGTTGTGTTTCTGCTGACCTCTAATTGGAGAGCAAGTTGCCTAATTGATGGCAACTTCGTATTCCACTCTAATTTACCAGATAAAATCTGAGTTCGTATGTATTGATAAACTTGTTGGTACATAGGAATATTACTTTCTCGATTGATATTAAAAATTAGCTCATTCATCATTGAAATACCTCATCTGTCATTTGTGTTTATTGTAAACTGTACCTTTTAGAAATGACAGTATAAATGAATAATGAATTTAGAAAAAGGGCACTGATGACAATATTTATGTACATATTTTGTTTGATTGTATGGGGAATTAACTTGATAGCAATAAAAATTTCAGGAACTTCTGTCATCCTGGGAGGTCTTAGCCTAAGTTCCTCTGTTTCATCGGGTGGTTTGACGCTACAAGGAATTTAATATTTTAGAGGAGGTGGAAATATTGGATAAACCTCGATTATGGACAAGGGATTTTATCAGTATTGCCATTACTAATTTTCTCGTGTTTACAACATTTTTTTATTTATTGGTCACATTACCGATATATACTTTACAAGAATTGCATGGTGCCAAAACGGAAGCAGGACTTATTACTACAGTTTTTTTGATTGCCTCCATCCTAACACGCCCATTTGCAGGTAAATGGATCGAAAAAGCAGGAAAATATGTCGTTTTTATAAGTTCCCTCCTTGTTCTTTTCACAGCTTCAGCTTTGTATTTTATTCCACAATCTTTGATTGGCTTACTATTTCTTCGTTTTTTTCATGGAATTGGCTTTGGAATGGCCACAACGGTCACTGGAGCAATTGTAGCTGATCTTATCCCTGAATCCCGTAAAGGAGAAGGAATGGGGTACTATGGACTAACGCTAAATCTTGCTATGGCTATTGGTCCCTTTTTAGGTTTGACTGTTATGCATCAAACAGCGACAAGTCTAATGTTTATCTTAAATGCATGTTTTGCTTTCTTTGCACTCGTTGCAGGATTATTTGTTAAATTACCTAAGAAAACTTTTATGCCTGAACAGGAAATTGAACGAAAAACAAGCATGAAAATTGGAGATTATTTGGAACGTTCCGCCATTCCTGTATCATTGATTTCAGCTTTCTTTGGACTGATTTATTCAGGAATTATTTCCTTCGTATCCTTATATGCTAAAGAGCAAAGCTTAGTGGAAGCTGCTAGTTATTTCTTTGTTGTATACGCAGTGGTCCTTTTAATTTCACGACCTTTTACCGGAAAATGGTTTGATTTATTTGGGGCAAATATGATCATTTATCCCGCTATTTTATGCTTTGCAGTCGGTACGTTTTTACTGAGTGTATCGAATACGTCCTTGTTATTTCTTACATCTGCGGCCCTTATTGGTGTTGGATGGGGAACTGTATTTCCAAGCTTTCAAACTATTGCTATTCAAGTAGCACCTCCTAAAAAGAGTGCATTGGCTACGGCTACATTTCTTTCTATCTATGATTTTGGGTTCGGCATTGGGTCATTTATCTTTGGTATTGCCGCAGCTAAATTTGATTATGGATCGATATATTTTTATTGTTCATTCCTTATCATAATCGGAATTGCTGTTTATTATTTACTACATGGGAGACTATCTTCACATTCTATTGTGAAAAAGGTAAAGAAAGAGATTGCTTAGGGTTTTGACTTCAACAGCATAAAAAATATGATCATTTTCACGCTATTGCCGTGTAAAATAGATTCTTCAACATATGTCATGCTGAACTTAATGAACCTACTAAAAATGTGCGTTTGAAAAGAATAAAACGCCACTTCAACTTAAACATTGAAGTGGCGTTTTGAGTACTCTTTTTTAACTTACCATATCTTCTCCACCCATTCAGGATGATCTATAAATGGATTTCGATTGCCTTGGATTTCGTAAATTTTTTCATTTCTTTGTTTTTCATATCCATCTACAGGATCTTGCTTATGCCATTGTAAAAGAACAGAAAGCTTACCGTGATAAAGAGCTGTCCCATTATTAACTTTGTCATTTAATTCAAGATCCACCTTATCGCCAGCTTCATAACGAGTGGCCATATATAATAGAATACGTGCTACATCACCTTTTACGCGATTAGATAAATAATCGAACTACTTTGTTTTAAATGATCAATCTTTTTTATAAAAAGTTCTACATATACAACTCAATCGTCACAAACCTCAATACTTACGGTGTTATTTATGGAAAACACTCAAGGTGTTGTCTAGCAACAGCTCTCTATTAGATTACGAAAGTTAAAATAATGTTAAGAACAGTTTTCTGACTTTTATCAATTTTTGTTCTATTTGTAACAAAACTTGATTTTGAAACTTAAATAGACCGGTCGCATAGGATTCTCAAAAGGACTTTATACCTCTAATTAAATGCAGAGGTCTAGTTTTACTAGGCTTATTTTCTTTCTTATTGGTATTATCTATGATACCAAACTCCAAGCAGAAATTAATTTTCTGATTTTTATCAACTTTTATTCAATTATCAACAAAAGTTGATTTTAAAATTTTTATATCTCATGATAAGTTATTAACACCCGGGGAAATAGTAAAGGAAAAGGAAAATAAAAAGTTTACTAATGACAATTACTTTCACATTACACTATTCGCTATGCAATTAAAATGAAACTTTAACCAGCGAGGGTTTTGTTCATCCCCACTAATTATTAGCCTTCACTAATTGGGCTTTACTAAAAATGCGGGATGAAGTTTGACAAACGAAGAATAATTATTGAATATTTATAAACTGTTTCTGAACCGTGAAAATATTTTAAAATAAGGAGAGATGAAGGATGAAGGATGAAGTTTAATAAATCAGTTAAGTCAATTAAAATAGCTTTAGTTGCACTAGTTTTAACAGCAATGGTGGGTGTTACTACAACTTTTGCAGCAACATATTATCATGATTATGGTTTTGCAAAAGGAAAGGTATATATTAACTATTGGAAGGATTCTTCCGTGGCCTCATTTGGATATACTAGTTATTCAAATACAGGAATAAACAATTGGAAAAACATCACAGGTAACCTAAATATAACTGAAGTAAAATCCTCACCTACATACTTTGGGATTGTAACATATGTTGGTAATTCTATTCCTGGATTTGATGTTTATGGTGTTGTTGATCATTTTAAATATGGTCTAACAGGTTTTAAACAAGTTAACCCCGATGATCAAAGGGATCGATCAAGAGTTCGGATGGACCATACCAATCTCAAAAGCATGAAAAACAATGCTGAAAAACAATACGCATTTACACATGAGTTTGGCCATGCAGTGGGGCTGAAACATAATAACAGCGGAGTTGCGTCGGTAATGAGTGAAACGATTATTTCGACAAGAAATACACCACAAACTGCTGATAAGAATAATATTAAATTGAAGTATAAGAATTAAAGGAGGAAAATATTTATGAAATTCAAAAAAACGTTGACTGCAGCTTTATTGATAGTGGCAATATCTTCTTTAGGATATATGTATGCTGATAGCAAAACCGAAGTCGTAGAATTATCGGCAATGAGTGTGACGCACAAAGATTTAGGCGAATTGGAAAATCGTTCGGAATTGATTGTTACGGGTCAACCGCTTGATAGCGAGAACCATGTTTTAATGGATGAAGAAGGTATCTTGCAAGAAGGCTTTACGATTACAAACTTCAAAATTGATGGAGTTTTTTCTAACAGCTCGGTAAAACAGTTAAATGAGGGAGATATTATTAAGGTTGCTGAACCAGTATACATTGTTGACAACGGAATGAAGCCTGGGCAAACACAATTTATTATTGAAGGTTACGAACCCATGCAACAATTCGACCGCTACATCTTGGTGTTAAAACCGGATGAAACTTATCCGGATATGAATGTTATTGTGGGTGGTCAAGAGGGCAAGTACAGTTTGAATAATGTTATGTCTAGAGGCTCAACTATCAGTGAAGGTGGAGTTCACAACTTTAAGGAAGAGCTGATTAACAAATATAGCATTCAATAACTTAATAATCTGGCTCCGAGATGGGCTAAATTACTATATCATTCTCTATTTATACAAAATGTCAAGATTATTATCATTATACATATATATATAACGAAAAAGACGAGTGTCATAATAGGTGTCTCTATCAATTGGGGTTTAGTTCAATATTAGGTTAAAATACGCATGTTATAGACAGATGTATTTTGATAAAAATGCATCTATCTAGTTTATCGACAATTGCTGAACTAATCGTATTTACATTAATTTCAGCAAGGTTCCGTATCTGTTTTCCATACTCTTGGCTAATTTGTTCTTCTTGATATTTTTAATCTAAATAATATAGTATTCCATGCAGAATTCGATGGATCTACTGAAAATGCGCTTTTGAAAAGAATAAGTATTCAAACCCCTAAAGAGCACTACGAATTTTAGTAGAATTGAAAAGAGTTTAACAAAACTCAAAACGCCACTTCAACTTAAACATTGAAGTGGCGTTTTGAGTACTCTTTTTTAACTTACCATATCTTCTCCACCCATTCAGGATGATCTATAAATGGATTTCGATTGCCTTGGATTTCGTAAATTTTTTCATTTCTTTGTTTTTCATATCCATCTACAGGATCTTGCTTATGCCATTGTAAAAGAACAGAAAGCTTACCGTGATAAGGAGCTGTCCCATTATTAACTTTGTCATTTAATTCAAGATCCACCTTATCGCCAGCTTCATAACGAGTGGCCATATATAATAGAATACGTGCTACATCACCTTTTACGCGATTAGGTGGTTCAAATGAATCTGAATCTTTCAAGCAACCATTACAACCTGCCACTGGACTGCCACCATTGTCAAAATCTAAATTTCCTCTTGAGCTATTAACTTGTACATCGGTTGGGCGTAAGTGATGGATATCTGTTCCTGGCCCATTGCTTGTCCCAAAGTTACCATGTGACTTTGCCCACGTATGCTCTCGGTTCCAGTTCCCTACATTGCCACCACTGTTTGTTTTTGGACTAGATTTCCCTGAGTAAAATAAAATCACATTACTCGGATTAGCAGGATCTTCATCCGTATACTTCAATGCATTCCATACATCATCATATGAAAGTACCTTTTGTACTGAAATGATATCATGAAGAGCCTTTTTTAATGTTTGACCTTCCTTGTTATAAGCCCCTGTATAATAATCATTAGCAATGACTGTCACGCTGAAACTTGTTGTGACACTTTTCTTTCCATCAGATGCTGTAACACCAACAATATGACTACCCTCTGTTAAATTAACTGTTAATATCGTTCCATTTATCGTGCCTTTTGTAGCAGTAAATGAAAGTTTATCACCATCAGGATCGGAAAAATGATTGGTTAAATCAATTTTAATTTCCTCTCCAATAGCTACAGTTTTGTTAATAATAGGTTCTTTAACGATTGGTTGATTGTTTTCAGCAGGCAAAGAAGGATTCACAATCGGTTTCCCCTTTGAATTTGTAAATTTAATTTGCTCAGGAGCTGCACCCTTTTTATAGATGATCGATTGTAAATCTAAATTTTCAGCGCCTCTTATTTCACTGACTTTTGCACCTTCAATTGTGAGTGATTTCACGATAGTGCCTTTAAGGTCAAGAATCATCCCTGCTTTCGCTGGACTTAGGATAACATCAGTCGTCTTAAAGCCCTCCCCATGGAGTTCTGCATAGGCACCTTTAAGGAACACACCTTTTGGAATAACAGATTGAGCATCTAAATGAAGTGCTATACTAGGTTTATTGATTGTTAATTTGTTCTTTTTGAAGTTCTTATAGTCATATACTATTTCAGGTTTAATCGGTTCAACAGTTGAATCTTTATTAACATCAATTTGAACCATTACTGGATCATGGTCACTTGCACGACCGGCCATATCTGTAAAATCAGCATTAATATGAAGAATATCAACATCTGTTTTCTCTGCCAAATTGTTTGACACTAAAATATGGTCTAATACTTGTGAATTCCCCTGATATACATATGTGTATCGATCAGAAGCCTCTACTTTATTAATCATATTCGTCATAAATTGACCTTCATGGATTTTAAGCGCATCCGCAAATTGATAATCATTAAAATCACCTAAAGAAACAATGTTTGCATCTGGATTTTTTGATTTAACGTCTCCAACAAAATTAGAAACAATATTGGCGATTTTTTTACGTTGTACTTCACTTCCATACTGTGGAGGCTGAATCGAACCAAATAATGGGGTATCCCCACTTTTAGAATTCCAGTGATTTGCGATCACAATTACATCTTCATCTTGGAATTCAAATTGCGCTGCTAAAGGTTTACGGCTACTTTTAAACGCTTCGTTTGCAGGATCAATACGCCCAGGGTTCACTGTTAATTTCCCATCTTCATAACCAACAGTTGTTGTAGCATCTCCTGCTGGAATACCATCCTTTAACTTCACTCGCTCTGGATTATAAAGGAAGCCAACTCGAATATTTGCATCTGGTGCTCCACCGTCTTGATTGTTAATTGGATCGATATTAACATACTGATACTCGACACCGCCTACACCTTTAATGGCATCAATTAATCTTTGATAACTTTGATCCGCTTTTGAATCTCCTGCAGATGGCCCGTTATTATCTTGTACCTCTGTTACACCAACAATATCAGGACTGCCCATATCAATACCAATTGCTCTTGCTAATTTTTTCGCTTTATCATCAGTAGTAGAAGTTTTGTTATTAGAGAAGTTCTCCAAATTATAAGAGGCAATTGTTAACTTATCTTCTGCCTTTACTATTTTTGTCGTCGGTGATGTATTTCCTTTTTCATGAGCTGCCTTCATCTCATCTAGAGAAGCATAGATTTTAAAGTTTTGATACGAATAGCCTACGATTCCCGTAATTGGCCCTTTAAATTTATCACCTGTCGCCACTTCAAAATCACGTGCAGCTCCATTCGGTTCTAGTCGGAATTGAACTCTGTTTGGATTTGCATTTTCTTTCTCATGCAATACTCCACCGTGAATTGTGTTTGTTGGTTCACCCTCAAGTACTGTTACTAAATCTCCATGCTCTTGTGGTGCTACCGCTTTCACGTTTCCAACTTCTACTCTCATGCCTTCGATACTTTCCCAAAAATCAATGGCGTCGATTGTTGGATTAAAAATCCCAAGATTATCACTGTCGATTTTACTAAAGGACATTTTTAACTTATCGATTCCAATTGCTTTTGGTAAGGCTACACTACTTTTAATCACTTCCACTTTTCCGTCTTGATCGTCACGCACATTAATTTGTGTTGTTTTTAAATCTGTTTGCTGCCTGTCATCATAGCCATCGTATGCATATTCGCTTACTTTACCTTTAACAGATACTAAATCCCCTACTTTTATTGGCCATGGCTTCTTTCCACTGTACAGAAAAATACCTTCAGAAGTGTTCGGATCCTGATCGGCTAATTCATCTGGCGTTTGAATTGTATAATACCAATTATTATTTAACGTGAATGAATAGGTTACGATTCCTTCAATTCCTTCAACTGTTTTACCATCAAATGTTGTAGCATGCCCCGCACCTTGAATATCATGAATTTGTAATTTATCTGCAATGCTATATTCAAATGTAGTTATTTCACTAAACTTGCCATCTATAGATTTAACGATTGTTTTTAAAGTCGTATTTTTGCTAATCTCAATTGGTGTTTCATATTTAAGACTTTTCTCAGTTGGCTCTGTACCATCTAATGTGTAATAAATTTCTGCATCTGCTGTGGATGTTGTTAAAGTCACTGTTGTTTTCCCAACAAACGTCCCACTTCCAGGAGATGCGCTAGCAGGCTTTAGTGCTGTACTATCCACTACGATATCTGCTTCTGATCGAGGGATCACCTGATAGTCTTTATCGAACTGTTGAACAATACCAGTGATAGATTCATAGTTTGTACCGACAGTTAAGCCAAGCGAATTTGTCTCATCTCGCACAAGAAAATTCGTTCCGTCATTTGCAGTAAAGTTTGCCCATCCTGCACCTTGTTGAACATCTGTAAGCGTAACATTTTTCACTGTTACTAACTGCGATTCACTCTCTTCATTTACTTGAGCCCCTTCTACTACCTTTGGAGCAGGTACCCCAGCATTTTCAACTTTTTCAACGATTGTAGCACCATCTAATTGTAGTAAACCACGATAGTCTGCTAACTTCCCTTTTAACGTAACTTCATCCCCGACAGACATAGCTAGACTAGTAGGTCGTACCGCAATACCACCTGTCTCATCTTGAACAGAAAACGTATTTTTTAAGCCCGCTGCAACTCTACCTTTGACCGTTACCGTTTCACCTACACTTTTATTTCGAGCATCTCCAATTGAGAGAATTGCCGGTACTTCGGGGTCAACAGGCCCTCCTGAATTGCCATCCATTACGTGTTGGCCTAAATTGGATAAATTATCTACCGGTAATGAATCCCATTCCGATGCTGCATTAAAAGAATCATTAATAGTTGTATCACCCGTCAAAACTGAACTCTTCCTTACTAAAGTTACATCTTTAGCAAAATCTGCTGAAGAACCAACTTGTCCAATGGAATCGACTATTTCACCAGATTTTCTTAATACAACTGGATCATTTCCATTGAAATTAATAACCGTTATGTTTTCTAGATTTCCTTTTGCTTTAATGTTTGGATCTGCATCTTTATGATGTAAAACATACGTAGCACCGTTTTCTAGAGTACCTGTTAAACTCACTTTATTCTTTGCGGTAGCTTCTCCGTTCGTATGAAGCTCTAGCGTATAATTACTTAAATCAACCGCGGCACCTGTACCATTATAAATTTCAATCGCTTTATTGAAGGAAGTTCCTTCAATATACTCTGAAATGATTAAATCCTTTGCAAGTGTTTCTGCATTTACTGCAATGGGTGCTACAGGTGCGGCAATACTTGCGACTAGAGTTGTTGCTAAAAAGGTATTTAACGGCTTCTTCCAATTCTTCTTTGACATCAGGTTAATTCTCCTTTCAATTTAAAGAATGTCAGTTTTTTTGCAAAAGATACTTTCGTTTTAGGTCTATACCGTACAGATGACAATTATCGCGTACGCCATGTCGTAAATGGTCGAACTATTCAAAGCATATTTCCCCATTACATATATATGTAATCATATTATTATTAATTCACTATTTTTATAGTATTTATATTATGTTAATGATTTGTAATAATAGAAAACACATCTACTACAGGGATTTTAACAATTTATAACATAATTTTAACATATAAATAAAATTAGACACTTACCTAATATGCTTAATTATAAAAAACTAAAACGGGCTAATTGATTTAGGCAAAAAGAAAATAGTCTCTTAACCAGTTACTGGCCAAGAGACTATTTTCTTTTTTACTACTACTTTTGTATCAACATTATTATGTGGAAGTATAGCGGCTCATCGGACGCGCCCAGTCGGAACGGTAATCAACCCCACTCTTTGCCGAAAAGCCATACACTATTGCAGATGGCTCCTTATTTCATTGACACCACAAAATAAAGGGCAGATGCAAGTCTATTCATCTGCCCATCTATTTATTTTTGTTTCTTTTTATAAATGATCGTACCTACAACAAGTAAAAGTAAAATCGCTTGTCCAATCATTGTTTCTACTGTTGGATAGAAACCAATGATGTTGACAACTGGCAATCCATCTACAATAGTTGTTGAAACTGAATCCCTTAACTGCAATGTATGCAGACTGACACCAATAATTTTAAATGCCAATACGTAGATTAACACCGTAGCTACAGCGAAAAATTTATGAATGGGAATTTTCCCACTTGCTTTAAATAATACAAATGCAAAAATAGCTAATATTAAAAGTGCTACTACGATCCCTAGTACAAACTGAGATGTCTCCATTTTAGGTGCAATTCCTGCATAGAAGACAAGTGTTTCTGCACCTTCACGGAAAACAGATAAAAAGCTAATTGATGCCATCGCAAACACCGAGCCAGTAGAGATGGCATTGCCCATTTGTTTGGAAATATAACGGTTCCAGCTTACCACACTCGATTTACTATGGAGCCAAATACCTACTCCAATCATCATTGCTGCTGCAAGTAAACCAACATAACCTTCCATTAACTCTCGATTAGAATCAATCGTTGCAGAATTAAAAATCGTAGACATTAAAACCGCAGCAACTGCAGATAAAAGAATCCCTACAAATGCGCCAACATAAATCCATTTACGCATTGATTTTTGACCTGATTTGTCTAAGAACGATACTAAAGCTAAAATAATGAGCAGAGCTTCTAACCCTTCACGCAGTAAAATAAGAGCAGCATCCCAAAAAGAATAATCTGTATTCCCTTGGATCAGCTCGATTTCGGTACGAATAGTATCTAGCTTGCTTTTTATACCTTCTTTATCAACTGATGATTTTAATAAATCACTCGCGATAATCGGCATTTCACTTTCAATTTTAGTATATAGACTACCATTACGAGTGGAGATTTCAATTTCCACACTTGGCCAGATAGTAATAAATTCTCGAATTTTATCAGAAGCTGCTTTATAATCACCTGCATCGATAAAATCGTTTGCCTCATCAATATAAGCAATTAATGTAGCTAATGAATATTCCCCTTCCAATACTTCTGCTGTTTCCTTACCAGCCACAAAATCCTCTATTGTTAGCTTTAAGTCAGCAAATTGGGATTTCATAAGTTCTACATCAGGTTTCTCAGCGGAAATGGAAATGCGTAAAAACGCCATTTGTGTTTCAATTTGCCCATACATCGCGATACTTTGCTCACGCACAGGTCTTTCGTTTTTATTCCATTTAATATTAAAGTCTTTATAGGCTTCATCAATTGCTGTGATGTCACCACCTACTAAAGCTTTCTCAAAGTCCCCCATGATTGGCTTAAACTTTTGCCCAAATTCTGCACGCTGTGCCGCTTCATCTACAGGATTCTCAAGCTTTTCTAATGCACGTAAGGCATTTGACAATTCAGATAGTGCCTTTAAACGTTCATCCTTAGTTGTAGCTTCAACTGCTTGTGCAAGAATATTATCAACTTTTTCTTTTGCTTTCTTTTGCTCTGATGTAACCGATGCCCAGTCTGTTGCAAACTGTTCAAGGGCTTGGTCAGCTTCGGATTCCTTATCCTGCTTCGTATTCATTAGTGCATCACTAATAGAAATGTATAAGTGACTATAAGATTGCGCTGCCTGCACTGGTACAGCAAGTGTCAATAACAAGCAAAGTACTAAGCTACAGCGCGTTAAAAAGTGCTTCACCTATATAACTCCCCTTTTGTACACCAGGGAAGCAAGCGAACACCGCGCTGCCTCGATGTGTAGTATACTCATTCATTTTATCTAAACGTCCTAAGCTATTTTGAACTGTTATAAATTGGGCTGGGTCTTTTTGATAAGAAATAAACATAAGTCCCGCATCATGCGCACCTGTATTCGTCATAACACCCGATGCATAAGAATACGAACGACGTAACATACGCGCACCTGATTTACGTGCCAAATGTACGTGTGACGTATCTGGCATAATATACTCACCTTTGCTATCCTTCGCTTCTACATCGAAATCATCGAACTCTTTCTTTTTACCAAAAGGTGCACCACTATCGCGATAACGACCAAATGTTGCCTCTTGATCTTTCAAAGATGTGCGATCCCATGTTTCAAGATGCATTTGAACTTTACGTGCGACTAAATAAGAGCCACCTTTTAGCCATCCTTTATCGACCCATACAACTTTATTTAAATCTTTGTCATCGGCAGTCGATGGATTTCCAGTGCCATCCTTGAATGCAAATAAATTTCTCGGTGTTCCTCCACCAGCAGGGAATGAGTTAAAGCCTGCTTGAGACCATTTAATTTCTACCTTACCAGATGCTGCACGAACTAAGTTACGTACTGCGTGGAATGCCACCTGTGGGTCATCCGCACATGCCTGAATACAAAGATCTCCACCTGTAAGTTCTTTTTGTAGCTGATCTTTTGGGAAATGTGGTAAATCATTTAATTCTGCAGGCTTCAAATGTTGGATCCCAAGCTTATCAAACAAAGATGGGCCAACACCAATTGTGATCGATAAATTTGAAGCGTCTAAACCTTCTGCTTCACCTGTATCCCCTGTAGGAACTCTAGTATTTGTTGTTAAATCCACCATTAATTCACCATTCATTAAACGAACAACAAGAGGTGTCCATTTTTTGAACAACTCTTGTAGGTCTTTCTTTGATGTAAATAAAACATCTAAAGAAGCAAAATAAATATTTGTCTGAACTGGTGTAATAATGCCAGATTGATGTTTTCCATAAAAATCAACTTTATTACGTGCAGTCGTGCTATCCGCAACAGGCTCGAACACATCGTAGCCCATTACTTTCATAACACCACCTAAGCCAGAAGCACCGATAGCTATACCAGCTGCTCCGATACCTGTTAGCTTTAACATGTCACGTCTTGATATTTTTTTATTCATCCATTTTTCATCATTTGACGCTGTCATTTATTATCACTCCAAAAATTACTCTAATATAATACCCATTTGACTTAATGGTTCACCAAGTTGATTAACTGCTGCTGAAAGTGCTTTTGTGTCTTCATCAGTTAATTTTTCGTAAGAAACATATCCGCCATCAGCAGTCGCATGCTTCGCTAATAAATCATCTACTGCTTTAAATTTTTCATCTAATGTAGCAACTAAGTCTTTATCTTTCGCTTCTAATTTAGATCGTAAGATTTCAAAGATTTTTTCTGCACCTTCAATGTTTGCTTTAAAGTCATAAAGATCTGTGTGAGAATAGATTTCTTCTTCACCAGTGATTTTTGATGTTGATACTTCATTTAATAAATCAACCGCACCTGTAATCATTAAATCAGGTGTAACTTCTACAGTTTGAACTAATGCGTGTAATTCTTTTGCGTCTGCTAGTAATTGATCTGCAACAGCCTCGTAGCCTGCAGTTTTGTTTTCTACCCAAAGCGCATGTTCTAGCTTATGATAGCCTGACCATTCCTCTTCGCCCTTGCCTTCTTCTTTAATATCAGCTAAACGACCGTCAATACGTGGGTCCAGGTCACCAAAGCTCTCTGCGATTGGCTCCGAACGCTCGAAATACATACGTGCCGGTGCATAGGCTGCTTTTGCTTCTTCAACTTTACCAGCTTTAAATGCTTCGACAAATTTTTCTGTTTCTACTAAAAATTGATCCATTTGCTCTAATGCAAATGTTTGATAGGCTGCTAGTTCTGCAGATAAATCAACTTTTGTAGCTTTTTCTGCTTGTTCTGTTGCTGGCTTATCGTCTTTTTTAGCTTCGTCTGTATTTCCACAGCCAGTCATTAGAATGCCTCCTGCAACTAATACTGACAATAATGATGTTTTTTTCATGCTAAGTACCTACTTCCGAAATAGTTTATATTGAGAATGATAATGATTATCAAATAGAATTGCAAGAAGTATTTTTATTTATAGAATAAAACGACATTTTAAAGTTGATCTAATTAGATAACTAGAAAAATGACGTTTTTTCCACAATATAATTATTATAAACTACGAAATTTTCGCATGATTTCTATTTTCATATTTTCCATATAAGAAATAATAAAGGAAAATTGATACTAAAATTACAAATACCATTGCAAAGAAAATGGCACTGTACCCCGAAGTCGGAACGAAAAATCCTAAGAAATAAGGACCAACCCCTAAACCTAAATCATATAAAATAAAATATGTCGAGGTCGCAAGTCCTAAACGCTCATTTGGTGTAACTTTTATAGCTATTGCTTGCGCTACTGAATTGAAATTGCCATAACCGATCCCTATGCAAGCTGCGGCTAGTAAAAATACAACACTACTTGTCGCAGAACTAAAGGCATACATTCCGAGTGCAAAAATAACTAAACAAGGGTAGATAACAATGTTCGCACCTCTATTGTCTAGTAATTTCCCTGTAAAAGGACGTGTCGCTAAAATAACAATTGCATATATAATAAAGAAATAACTTCCTGCTGTTACTAAATCAAGCTCTTTCGCGTAAAACGTCATAAATGACATAACCCCTGAATAGGCAAAGCCAATAACGAGCGCCACAAAAGCAATTGGCACAGCACGCATTTCGATAAAATTAGTGAGCTTAAAGCCTGTTTTCTCCGCCATCTCTTTGGCATTCTTCGGTGCATCTGGAACAGTTACGATAAAATATAACAAGAAGCATACAATAGCTAATACGGAATCGACAGCAAAAATCATCCGATAATCTTCAAACAGCTGCGTTAGAAGGATACCTACAAACGGTCCGATAGCAGTAGCTAAAATAGCACTCAAACTGTAATAACCAATACCTTCTCCGCGTCGATCAGACGGTAAAATTTGTGCAATAATTGTTCCTGTCGCCGTACTAGCCATCCCAAGTGCAATACCCTGTACTAAACGATTGACCATTAGAAGCGGCAAATTCGTCGCGATAAAATAAGACATCGTGGATAGCATAAACAATAATAATCCACAAAATAATGTTTTTTTGCTACCCCAATCCCCAATAATACGCCCTGTCCCAAGACGACCAAATAAAGTACCAATAATAAAAATACTCGATACAAGCCCTGCCGTACTAGTCGAAGCTCCAAAATGCTCAACCGCATAGCCTGCAATCGTTACCATCAATAAAAAAAATATTAATGTAATGGTAAAATTAATAAGTGAGACGATTAAAAAGTCCTTCGTCCAAAGTTTATGTCTAGTTGCTTCCACTTTTTTCTCTCCTACCGATTAATGTTTGCACAAATGTTCGCTAACACTTGTGTCGCAATTTCAATATCCCGCTCGGATACCCCCGCGAGTGCCTGTTCCATAGTTGGTTTTAAATGAGCTTGAATTTCTTGCACAATCTCTTCACCATTAGCCGTCAATTGTACAAGCTTTTCGCGCTTATCCCTACCCGCTACCGTTTCCACGTAGCCAAGCTCCACAAGCTTTTGCACAAGCCTCGTCACACTCGGCTTTTCAATAAACATAAAATTCGCAATGTCCACAAATGTATGTGGCCCTTTATCCATCAATAACCGAAGAAGAGCCCATTGAGAGCTATACAACTGATATTTCCCTAACTGCACATTTATTAGATTGATAAACGGTCTATACATTAAGCGGTACTGATTAAAAAATTCTTGTTCAATCGTCAACATTACCACTCCTTTTTAATTAGTTAGCCTAACTAACTATACGCTTTTAGTTTTTATTTGTCTAGTAGGAATTAATGGGGAAATTCGGGGTTTTGAGCGCTCTATCCAGCATTTTCTCCTTTCTATCCACGTTTTTGAGCGCTCTATCCAGCATTCTGCGCTTTCTATCCACGTTTTTGTGCGCTCTATCCACACTTAAAGCGATCCATTTTTAATCCAATATTTCCTATGTCTATTTATCCCCTCAGCCTTTAAAGGTAATTTCTGCAATAATCTATACGCTAGATCAGGTGAATCTATTGCGAAAAAATCACAAAAGCTTTTATTCGTTACCAAATCCCCCACTAATAACTTGTAATCTTCAAGCGTTCTGAAAATAGCATCCTGCTCAACTGATCCGCAGCGTTGACAAGTCCATTTTTTTTTGGAATAGCTCATTCTCTGTCCATTTGAACAACGTACACATAACACTCCTTTTAGAAGATCCTGCATAGGAACGGTAATTTCTCTTTTAATTGGCATATGCCTGGTCAATAATTTAGTAGCAAAAAGAGAAAGTTCATCTGCTTCTAGTATCACCTCTTTATGCTGTTTAAGACATTTTCTTACATAGTAACGTAATCCTGAAACATGAAAAATTGGTTGTCCTTTAAAACTTTCTGATAAAATAGCATTTTTCGTTGCCAAAACGACTGCATAATGAACAGGAATCTCAACTTTGTTATGCTGTAATATCTCCTTTATCCACTCCGCGTGTCGTCTAACTTGATGAATAGGATCAATCATTCCCTCAACATCACCTTCTGCAGTAGTCCTTGTAAATTGAGTAAATGACTCATCGAATTCAAGGAAGCCTGTAATGTTTTTTATTTCTAGGATTAATATAAAGTGAGGACACAATAATATAGTATCTATTTGATGTGTAGTCCCGAAGTTATTAAGTATTTGTAAATCGTGAAGGAAATAATGTGGGTTGGGCAAATTAATTTCAAGCCATTCTGCATCTACTCGCTTTTCTCCAGCAAAGCCAGCTTGTATACGCATTAACCTATTAAAATAATTCATGTAGTCTACATGTGTACTAGGCAACCTTCTTATCAGAGCTTCTAGCATTTTTTGCATTTGTGATTGCTGTCGTGCTAATAAAATCATTGTCTCTCCCCTCCTGTATTTATTATATAAATAATTACCTGTATAAAAAGAGGTTCCAAAAAACTTGAAATACAAAATGTAAAAATTAAATTTATAGCCCATTTCTGTAGATAAAAAGAATGGAAAAATCGCCTTGTTCTTGCATCGACTACTACTTTTTTGCCTCATATCTCCACTTTGGCGACGGTACTATCCATCAATTTCTACTCTCTATCCAGCATTCTCTATTTTCTATCCACGTTTTTGAGCGCCTAAGCCAGCGTTCTCTACCTATCCACATCTTTGAATTCGCAGACCCACGTCCGTTCAACAAAAAAAACAACCGAACAGCCAAAGCCATTCAGTCGTTTTTTCGTAGTAAATATAAAAAATATGGGGCGCCGATACAGGCTACAACAATACCTGCTGGCACGGTCGCACTCGAAATAACTACGCGGCCAATTGTATCTGCAACCATAAGTAAGCTGGCACCGATTAATAATGTGAGTGGTAAAAAGAATTGATAGCGCGGTCCAACGAGCTGCTTTGCAATATGGGGAGCCATCAGACCGATAAAGGCAATGCCCCCTGTGATCGAGACAGCTGCCGCAGCTAACGCGACAGAGACTACTAATAATTGCAAACGCTCTCGTTCGATGTTTAGGCCTAAGCCAACTGCTGTTGGTTCGGTCATTGCCAGCACATTTAACACATTTGCTTTATACAAAATAAATGGAATGCCTAGCACTAGCCAAGGCAATAAAGCCCAGAAAAATGGCCAGTCTGTTCCCCAAACATTACCCGCAAGCCATTGTGCGATAAATTGCACATCACTACGCTCAGCAGAGGAAACTAATATCATCATTACACCTGCTAAGGCAGATGCTACACCTACCCCGACTAAAATGAGTTGTACCGGCTGCACACCCACATTGCGCTTATATGAGAAAAAGTAAATGAGGAGTGCCGTTAATAAAGCGCTGGCAAATCCGACAAGTGGTAACACATACGCGAAATGAGGTAAATCACCATCTACAAGGATATAAAACAGCGTAATCCCTACACCTGCTCCAGCATTAATTCCAATAATACCAGGGTCCGCTAAATCATTACGTGTTACCCCTTGCAAAACAGCACCTGCTAAGGCTAATGCCATTCCTGCTGCTGCTAGTACAAATAATCTTGGTAAGCGAACAGAAAACAGGACGAATGATTCTTTGAAGCTGCCGTCTCCAAGTAAAATCGGTATTATGCGATCAATCGAAACTGAAGCTGCTCCCATTGAAATACCCATTACAAAAATAGCTATTGTTAATAGCGTCCAAACCATGAGCCATCTACGCTGTTTTTTCCGTCCAATTTTAAACAATTTGACGACCTCCCTTCCGAACAAGAAGTAAGAAGAACGGAAGGCCGATAATTGAAATAATTGCAATTACCGGTGTTTCATATGGGGCATTAATCATTCTACCTGCAAAATCTGCAGTCACCATTAAATATCCACCGATAATAGCACTCATTGGTAAGACAAATCGATAGTCTGTTCCAACAATTGCTCGGACAATATGTGGTACCATTAACCCAACAAATGCTAAATTGCCTACTAGCGCAACTGCGGAGCCTGCAAGAATTACAACGACAAACATCATAATTCCTTTAATGGCTGTTGTTTTTTGTCCTAATCCGACAGCTACTTCTTCATTTAAACTTAAAATGGTTAATTGACGACTAAACCCAAAAGCTACCGCTAATCCTATTACAATAACAGGAACAATTATTAAAGCTTGCCATGTAGTGCCAATTAAACCACCACTCGTCCACATCGAAACATCTTTTGAAATTTTAAATAATATTCCCGTTCCATCTGCTATTGCTTGTAATAGAGCAGATACGGCTGCCCCAGCTAAGACCAACTTTAATGGAGAAAAGCCATTCTTCGTTGAAGCGCCAATACCATAGACAACAACCATCCCTACACCCGCACCTATGAAACATGCAAAAATAAACATATAGTACGAGGTATTTGGAATAAACGCCATCGTCAATGCCAGTGCCGCATTTGCACCTGCTGTTAGACCAAGGAGACCTGGATCTGCTAATGGATTTCTAGTAACCCCTTGCATAATAGCCCCAGCAACTGCAAGTGCACTACCTACAAAAATAGCAGCAATAATACGAGGAAATCGAATTTCACGTAATACAGAGTAGTGCTTGCCACCGTCTTGTCCGACAATCGCTTGATAAACATCTTGAATACTCGTATTAGCTGCGCCTATACAAAGCGAGATCGTAACTGTAACTGCTAATAAGATCAGTGCAAGCAATACTTGAAGCCAAAACGGGAAATTTCGAAACTTTATCATTTGCCTTCGCTACTCTCTACTGAAATTATTGTAAAAATTTCTTTTCAAAGAAATCTAGTTGATATTCTAAAGTTTTTGGATCATTAAAGTAAAATTCATTGCCGCTCACTTCAAATAAATGACCATTCTTCACCGCTTCTAAATCTTTAAACCACGGAGCATTTTTAATGGCGCTATCCTCACCTTTAAACGTACTAAAGATCACATAGTCACCTGCATATTCATTTAATACTTCTGTAGAAATTGCAAAATAACCTGGTTTTAAAGCATCTTGTTTTACTTTTTCAGGCATTTTCAAGCCCATTTCTTGATATAAAATTTCTGTTCCTCGACCCCAGTTATCTCCATACACATACATTTGTTTATTAAACATTTCTGCGACAGTAACCGTTGCATCTTCGCCGATTTTTTCTTTAATTTTTGTACCCGTCTCTGCAGCACGTTCTTTAAAATCTTTTACCCAATCAGTTGCTTCTTTTTCTTTGTTCACAACTTTACCGATTTCGATGAATTGCTGTAAATAATCCACCTTACCATAAGTGAACAACACAGTTGGTGCGATTTCTCCTAATTTATCTGCATTTTCAATACCATTTAAACCAATAATTAAATCTGGCTCAAGCTCAATAATTTTTTCGATATCCGTATTTTCAACAACTACTGCATCTTTAATATCATCTTTGAAGTTTGGATTATCTGCAGCCCATGAATCAATACCGACAACATTAACGTCAAGCTGTAGTAAATGCCCAACAAATGAAGATAATACAACTACACGTTTAGGGTTTGCTGGTACTTCAACAGGGCCAGCTTCTGATTGATACGTAATCGTATCTGCAGATGCCTTATCTTTAGAGCCCTCATCCGTCTTCTCTTCTTTATTGCCGCACGCTGCAAGCACTAGTACGACCATCATAAACATTGGTAATAACCACTTTTTCATAAATCTTTCTCCTTTTAAACTGTTTGTAATAAGTTATATGTAATGCACATTGGCTTATCAGTACGTGGATCCTTACCAATAACTGCATCAATATTAAACACTTTTTCTAATACTTCAGGTACTATAACTTCCTCTGCAGTACCAAACTTCACAAGCTCTCCTTTTGATAGCGCAACAATATAATCTGAAAAGCGTGCTGCCTGATTTAAATCATGTAGCACCATAACAATTGTGCGTCCTTCTTCTTCGTTAAGCTTGTTAAGTAATTCTAAAACTTCTAACTGATGGGCCATATCTAAATAAGTTGTTGGCTCATCTAAAAAAATAATATCGGTCTCTTGAGCTAATGCCATCGCGATCCACACCCGTTGACGCTGTCCACCTGATAAAGCATCAACTGTGTTCAGACGAAAGTCATCCGTTTTAGTTACCTTTAAGGCCCAGTCAATCATTTCTTTATCTTTTTGAGATAAATTACCGAAGCCCTTTTGATATGGAAATCGACCGTAGGATACAAGCTCTTCCACTGTTAAACCATGTGCACTTTCCGGACTTTGTGGCAATATGGCCAGCTCTTTCGCTAATTCTTTTGTATTCATCTCGGAAATATTTTGACCATCTAGTATGACTTGTCCACTCTTATGCTTCAATATCCTTGTAATAGCCTTTAAAAGTGTAGATTTACCACACCCATTGGAACCAATGATAGTCGTTATTTTACCGTCTGGAATTTGTAACGATAAATCATGCACAATCGTTTTGTCCTCGTAGCCGATACGAATCGATTCAACTTGTAAACGCACGACGTAACCTCTCTTTCCTTTTTGTTCTTTCCATGCTATGATAGCGATTAGCCGACAATGATAATCATTATCACTAGAATTAGTCTAGTTTTCTTATGTAGTTTTGTCAAATACTTTTTTATTATTTTTTTAGGATGTGGTGATATAAATGCAACATTTATACGATGTAACAATTATTGGTGGTGGTCCTGCAGGCCTATACAGTGCCTTTTATAGTGGTTTACGAGGATTGAAAACGAAATTAATTGAGAGTCAACAACAGCTTGGTGGTAAAGTTTTACTTTATCCTGAAAAGCTAATTTGGGATATCGGTGGTCATCCCCCTATATTGGGAGAACAATTTGTGAAACAGTTAATTGCACAGGCTAAAACGTTTCATCCTACCATTTTAACAGGTACAAAAATCGATTTTATCGAGCGCCAAGATGATATTTTTGTTCTTCATACTGCGCAAGGAGATAAACATTATTCTAAAACCGTTCTTTTAGCCGTTGGCGGTGGTATTATTAATCCTCAAAAGCTTTCACTAGAAGGTGCAGAAAAATATGAAATGACTAATTTACACTATACCGTGCAGTCATATCAACGTTTTGTAGACAAGGACATCATTATTTCGGGAGGCGGAAATGCTGCGATCGACTGGGCAGTTGAACTAAGTCCTATCGCCAAAAACGTAACTGTTGTTTATCGTAAAGATAAGTTATCCGCTCATGAGGCAACAATTCAAGAGGCTTTAGATGCTGGCGTAAAGATTGAATGTAATACGACTATTACAAAATTAACTGCCGATGCCGACAAAACAGCCATCCAATTAGTGACATGTGAAAATACAAAAACAAAACAAAGCTATACGCGTCAAATCGATGAAGTCATCGTTAGTCATGGCTATAACCGTGAAGCATCATTAGAATTGGAGCAAGCAATCACCATTCCTAAAAAAGATGATTACTATTTTGAAGGGAAAGCAACGGGAGAAACCGCACAGCCTGGAATTTTTGCAGCAGGTGATATATTAGCGTTTGAAGGAAAAATCAACCTCCTTCTAGGGACTTTCCAGGATGCAGCCAATGCCGTGAACTCTATCAAAACGTATTTAGAGCCCACTGCCTATCGTCAAGGGGTCGTGTCATCACATAATGAAGTATTTAAAGAGAAAAATCGCTCTATTATCGAAAAACAACTTTCAACAAAATAAGCATTAAATGAAATAATCAATAACCCCTCTTAAGAATTTACTCTCTTAAGAGGGGTTTTAATATGTTCAACTAAAAAAATCATTTTACATTCTATCTTAAGAAATTAATAAAAGCCCCCATTTGTCTTAACATATTAACTCCATATGTTATTGTTCCCGCATGGCCCATAATTGTGTTTAAATGCTGTGGTAATCTTCCAAATCTAGCAGTTTGGGGTTGCTGGTAAGGGTTAAAAAAGGGTTGCCCTTGTCTACCTTGCATGGGAGGGCCAAAACCTTGTCTATAGCTTGGTGGAAATGGTCTCATTCTAGAATTAGGCGGATAAAATGACATCAATACACCCCCTATCATATATCTTTTAACTAGTATACGTATGTATTATTTTATTGTTTAGACTATCGGAGAAGTTGCTCAAAAATAATATACATATTGAATTCCATTAATTAGTGAAGGTTCTTTATTACAACTTTGGCTCTTGCCGGAACCATACTTTTTTAAATTTCATATTATACAAAAATACGAATAAAGAAGGGATTCCGATTCAAAATTCGAAATATCTAGAATTTCTGTCCAAATTTGGTGTTGGCGGTGCGCATCCTGGTGGCCTTAATTTAACAAAGGAACTATTCAAAGCTGAGAACATTGGTGAAAATCCTTATATTTTAGATGTAGGCTGTGGTACAGGCCAAACCGCTGCCTATTTGGCAGAGACGTATGAAGCAAAAGTAACAGGCATCGATATTAATTCTGTCATGGTCGCAAAAGCTAAAAAGAGAATGAAAAAAAATCGCTTACCCGTAAAAATAATGCAATGCTCAATTGAACAAGTACCTTTACCCGATCATACATTTGATTTTATTATTTCTGAATCTGTGCTTTCTTTTGTCAATAAACCGAATGCACTTAAAGAAATCTTTCGTTTATTAAAGAATGGCGGTCGGTTTATTGCTATTGAATTTACTATTCATCAACCGCTTGAAGAAAAAATTGAAAAAGAAATCAAAGAGTTTTATGGATTTGATTCGTGTTCAATGAAAAAGGATTGGGTAGATTTATTTAACCAGGCTGGTTTTAAACATATTCGTATCCAAAAAAACAAATCTATTTTCTCAATACCTGAGCTTAATCACTCAGAGGATATTGAACCTGAACTTTATGAAGTAATGGATAAACATTTTGAAATGATCTTAAAGTATGAAGGGCTATTAGATTATAGAATTTATTCATGTACTAAATAGTAGTATGTCACGTTATTCAAAAAGAAAGCATTAATCGCAACTGCTATCTATATGAAAAGAGTAGGAAACTCGTATTCAAAGACAAGTCTCCTACTCCAATATTAATTCCTTTGTATTATCGACTGAAATCAATCCTTCGTTCTTCTTCCCTTCCCTTAGTCATTCATTTCCATGTTCTGATCTTTATGAATCGTAGCTGCATGAATGCCCTCAATAAAGGTATTGATTAGGATTGAAAAGCTTTTATTGATATCTAATGGCATCCCGAACCCTCCCATTTGTTCGATTGAAGAGAATCCATGTAGAAAACTTCGTAATCCTCTGACCATATGAATCGCAGTTTCTTCTTGCAAATGATAGGCATCTAGCACTTGAAGTACTAGTTGTACAACAGACTCTTGGGCTTGCTGTAATTCTTGATCATTCGCATCTGGAAAGCGAGTACTAGCATCATACAACCCCGGATGTTCTCTAACAAGTTGAAGATATGCTTGACTAATTGCACGTATGGCTTCATCACCCGAACGTCCTACTGCAGCTCGTAGCATATATTCATGTAGTTTTTTTACGCCTTGAATGGCTAATTTCTGTTTCAATTCATTTAACCCATCAAGATGGTTATATAAGGACGGTGGCCGTACTTCCAATTTTTCAGCTAATAGTCCAATTGAAAGTTGGTCCAATCCTTGCTCATCAGCTATCTCTGTTGCCTTTTGTAAAATAATAGATAAATCTAACTTCATACGACGGGACATTTTTTTCACTTCCTATTTAGATGATAAAAAAGCTTTTTCTGCTTTAGCAATGGCTATGTTCAAACGCTCCTGCGGTTGCTTTAACATCTTCCCATGCCCTACAGCAAGTAAATTTGGATTCAGATTGCTTAATTTTTTTGCACTTATTAGAGCAGTCTCTTTATCCCATGTTGCAAGAGCAGGAAATGGAAACAACGGATTCATCATTCCAGGTACTATTAGCTTTCCTCTAGTTACAAGGGCATCACCCGCTATTAAACTTTTATTACGTGGGTCAAATAGAGAAATGGAACCAGGTGTATGCCCTGGAGTTGCAATCACTTCTAATGAACCAACACGATCACCTTCTTCAAATAATACATCCGGTTTAGTTTTAATATTTTTTGGAAGACCTCCACGAATAGGAGTGTTTTTTTCATTTGGTAGCAAGGTACTATTTCCTCCCAATAGAAGCGCATCTCTAGAAGAAATGTACACTTTACTATGTGGTAATAATTCTTTTAACGTATCTAGCGCTCCAATATGATCATTATGTGCGTGGGTAAGAATTATTCTCGTAATCGGTTTTCCGATATTTTCAGCAACTTTTATTATACTTTTTGCACTATATGGTAATGCTGCATCGATCAGTGTAAGCTCGTTTTCTTCTTCTACGAAATAACAATTAACAGGAAAAATCCTCGGCATAAAGGACAATTGATACACTGTGCCACTATTTTCAACTTTCATTTCACATCATATCCCCTCTGTAAACTAATTGTATTTCAATTTTAACTAACCGCATTAGTTTTCTCAATATTTATTTTATAAATAAAATTCTTATCTTTCACACTAATTACGGATGTAAAAACTATAGCCATATAAATCCCATTCTTTTTTCGAAAACAATAGACTACGATTTAATAATGTCCCCCCTTCCGAGATGGCCTTGCTTTACTTTTGATACTCCTAAAAATGACACCTGTCATAAAGAACCTTTGACTGGTGTGAATATGTTTTTTCCTGTCGTTTTTTTATCATTATAAGAAAACAAAGAAAGAGTGATTTCATAATGAAAGTTCAACAAAGATTACCCTTAATCGATATGTTACGAGGCTTTGCTGTATTAGGGACACTTGGCACAAATATTTGGATATTTGCTTATCTTGGTGATATTTCGTATATCACGACGAGCAATTATTCAGGTTGGTGGTCATTGAACGATTTTTTACGAATGGTAGTCCTATTTTTCGTAAACGGTAAACTTCTTGGTTTATTAACAATCATGTTTGGTGTTGGTCTGGAATTAAAATATCAGCAAGCTTTACGAAAAGGAAATGCTTGGCCAGGAATGTATATTTGGACAATAGTCTTTTTATTTATGGAGGGGCTTATCCACTTCACCTTTGTCATGGAATACGATATTTTAATGAGCTATGCTGTGACAGCCATCATTGTTGCTTTTATTGTTAAATTTGGTGATAAAGCGATTAAACGCGCTTTATACGTTTTTGGTAGTTTCCACGCAGTAATGATTTCGCTAATTTTAGTCAGTGTATTGCTTGGTGCCAACACTTCACTTGCTGGCGTCGATCCTGTTAGTCTTTATGAAAATGGTACTTGGTTTGAACAAATACAATATCGTTTAACAAATTTTCTGTATTATAGAACGGAAGCTATTTTTATTATCCCGATGAATATCTTTTTATTTTTACTTGGTGTTAAGCTGATGAGAAATGGTGTATTTTCGCAAAATGACAAAGGACGTCAGGCACGTCAAAAGCTATTTAAAATCGGTATTTTTATTGGAGTACCTTTAAATCTTCTAATCTTTATTCCTGGAGGAGTATTTGATTTACCCGCTCGTTATTTATTCGCACCAATTCTATCTATTGGTTATATTGGAATATTAGGTAAAATGGTAGAATATAAGAAGTTTGATTGGTTATGGAAGAGATTTGGTGAGATTGGGAAAATGTCTTTAAGTTGCTATGTACTTCAAAATACTATGGCATCTATTATTTTCTACGGCTGGGGCTTAGGTTTAGGTGGAAAATTGAATAGCATTGAAGTTATTGGTATTTGGTTAACCCTTTCCCTCCTCCAACTTTTCATTGCACATATTTGTATCAAGCATTTTCATGTTGGACCTATGGAATGGATAAGAAAACATGCCATTCAAAGTGTCACGCAGAAATAATCGACAAGGGCTGGTGTGAAATATAAAGATTTATCCAAGAGATCAGGCAAAACATTATTTAATTATTGACGTAGTTTCGTTAATTTTTTTATTCACCGTAGTATTAGGATCGAATTCTCCATTACCATTATTGGCTAAAATAATAATCCTTATGTTATTTTTAGTAGCTTTCTATATTGCTTTATGGAATCAAGATTGGCGTTTACTTATTGCTTCCTTAGTAGGCTTTACTCTTATTATCATACTAGGTATTTATGAAGGATCCGCCATGTTATTTTCTGGATTTATTTTTGCTGATTTAATTGGGCGAGCTAAAAAGAAATGGCATATCGCTGTAGGAATGTTTGCCATTGCCCTTATGTTTTTGATCGTTATTTGGTTTGAGTCAGGAGCGTCTTTCAAATTAGAATTCCAAGTATTAATATCCGTCATGATTATTCAGCTTCTATTTCCAATGCTAATTTACTACGTAGAAAAGTCTAAAAAATTACAATCAGAATTAACAGAGGTAAATACGCAGCTCGTTCAACAAGAAGAAAGACAACGTATTGCAAGGGACCTTCACGATACGATCGGTCATACATTGACAATGATTAAAATTAAAACCGAATTAACTACAAAATTAATCGATAAAGATACGATGCGTGTGAAAGATGAGTTAAATGATATTTTAGCAACAACACGAACAGCACTAAAGCAAGTAAGAGAATTAGTATCCGATATGAATTTTATTTCGTTAGAAAGTGAGCTTATTCATTGTAAACAGCATTTACAAACAGCGGATATTTCAATAAATATCAATAATAACTGTCCAAAGCTTCTCCTAGCGAGTGTAGAAGAAACGATGCTGTCCTTATGTCTGCGGGAAGCAACTACAAATATTATTAAACATAGTCAAGCAAAAAAATGCCAAATCGATATCAATACTATAAATGGAATTTTAAAAATAAATATTGTTGACGATGGTGTCGGCTTACATATCCAAGGGCATGGGAATGGACTTTCATCGATGAAAGAAAGAATGAATGCTCTTCTAGGAACTGCTTCCATAGCAAATTTACCGACAGATGGAACAATTGTGACGTTAACACTGCCTATCCA
This sequence comes from Lysinibacillus sp. NPDC056959, assembly GCF_042674095.1. Classification (NCBI taxonomy): domain Bacteria; kingdom Bacillati; phylum Bacillota; class Bacilli; order Caryophanales; family Bacillaceae; genus Lysinibacillus; species Lysinibacillus sp. NPDC056959. The sequence goes on from NZ_JBHURE010000027.1 coordinate 58,009, forward strand.
ACACTACAGATTGGAGCAAACTACATGATACGAGTATTACTAGCAGAGGATCAACAAATGTTACGTGGTGCCTTGACTTCCTTGTTGTCGTTTGAGCCTGATATAAAAGTGATTGCAGAAGTTTCAGATGGTCAAAAAGCGTGGGAATTTATTCAACATGAGCTACCAGATGTATGTGTTTTGGACATCGAAATGCCGAATCTTTCTGGGCTTGACCTTGCTGAAAAAATTAAACAGGCCAATTTACCGTGCAAGGTGATGATTGTCACTACCTTCGCACGCCCTGGCTATTTACAAAAAGCGATGGATTGCGGGGTACATGGTTATTTATTAAAAGATGAACCTATAGACTATTTAATTGAAACAATAAGAAAAGTCATGCATGGTGAAAAGGTCGTCAGCAGAGATTTAGCGGCTACGTTGTTTATGAAAGAACAGAATCCATTAAATGAACGTGAAATTGCTGTTCTGCAGCTTGTAAAAGAAGGACTCACAACAAATGAGATTAGTAAAAAACTATTTTTAACGAAAGGTACTATTCGAAACTATTTATCCACCTCTATTCAAAAACTTCAAGTCGAGTCTAGACAACAAGCTGCTCAAGTCGCCAGTGATAAAGGGTGGCTTTAGAAAATAATCTCGTCACCAGTCGTGACGAGATTTTTTAACATGTTAGAATCCTCAGATATAAAATTTGGTATCTACTAAAAGATTCTTTATTTCTCTTTTAAGACTATATTTGTCGCTGTAGCCCAGTTGTTTAATGGAACAACTGTATAATTTACATTTGCTTTGAATGTACCACCGTTCGCAATATCAAAAATGCCTACTGCTCCTTTACGTGATGAGTATCGATATTGCGCTTGAAGTGAACTTCCATCATTTCCTCGTAATTCTACACTTCTACCTGCAAACAAATCAGATTGAGGATCATTTGTTAGCTGTAATTCAAATGATTTATTATTAACAGCTTTGGCAGACTGAAGCTTAAATGGAATCATTTCTTTTGCTAAAAAGCCTTTTTCATCAATTTCAGCCCATTCAGCGTTAATACGATATGTGACACCAGGCTTCAGTTTTTTACCTTCAGGTAGTCTAAACTGAGGAGCTTGTTTGCCATCTGCAGCTTGTGTAAATGGTACATAATTTGCTACAAACTCTTCCCCTTCGCTTGATTTCACAGTAACATAGCGATCACGCAAGGAAGATATAATATCGAAGCGTGTACCATTAGCATCTCGATTATGACGATCTAAGCTAAACGCTAGATTTCCACGACCTGCACGATACGCTTCAATAATATTTGCATAATCAACAACGCCATCCTCTTGGAAAGACTCCAGTATAAATGTATCGTTTGTCACTTGCGCTACATTCCGAACAAATACTTTCTCATCAGTTCCCTCAAACATTTTTTTGCGCTGTTCTTTATAGCTCAACGTATACATATAGTCATCTTTCTGGAATGTTACAGGTACAATATATTTACTCTTTGAACCAGTCATTAATCGTGGAACATTGACAATCTCTAAGTCACCATTAAATATGAAATGTTTTTTAATTGCTTCTAAATTATTCAGATCTACACCCTCTGCTGCTAACGGCTTGTTAAACGTAATTTGCAGCGTCATTGTGTTTAATGACTTAATGTTTGTAATCTTTGCTACTTGTTCATTTTTGGCGCTTGCTACTGATTGATTCCCTGCCGCTTCTACACTTAAAGGCTCGTTAAATGTTACAAGACCAGCTGATAATACCGAAAGTGCTAATGCTGCTGGGACAATACGTTTTCTTAATTTCATCTTTAAATCTCTCCTTTACTTGTGCAAGTTGTTTACAAGATTTATCATAAGATCCATCTCTAAACTGCCAATAAATAAACTATTAAAAAACTATTAAAT
>NZ_JBHURE010000028.1:0-54096 GCF_042674095.1 Lysinibacillus sp. NPDC056959
AAAGAAATTTGATTAGCTCAAATTGTTTTGCTGGCATCATGTTTGATGTCCAAAATTTTGTTTCGTTCACTAACTCAAGGTTAGCTACTAAAAACTTTATTGATTACGTTTTGCTTGTTCAGTTTTCAAGGTTCATTTCGTTGCCATTTTATCGGTAGCGAATTTATATAATATCACGTCGCGAACTCTGTGTCAACAACTTTTTTAACTTCGTTGTTTTTCAGTAGCTGTCTTAACGACTTGTATAATATTACACTCTTAATTATAAAAGGTCAACACTTTTCCTGAAAAAAGTTCATAGTTTTTCAATTCATTGAGAAGCTTCCTATATCATTATTAAGAAAACATTTTAATATTAGACTCACAATCTAAAGTTATTTAATGTTTTATTGTTATCTGTATTTGATAAACTTCTTATTTGGATCACTATGAAATTATTTTCAACCCTATATAATGGAGTCGAATGATGTTCCCTTAGAATTTTCTTTGAAAGAAAGGACTTACCCACCCTTATGTAGTTCGTCTATCTCCAACTGAAAATTCTCCGCTTCCTTATCTCTGGTGTTTGGACTTCATGCTGAACAAAAAAGTGAGGAGCGATGCATAAAGCGCATACTCCTGACTCTTCACCTATTGTTTTACATAATAGTCTATTTGTTGAGCCTTCATAAAGCCTGCCTTCTCATAAACAGAAAGCGCCTTTCTATTGTCAATTTCTACATCCAGCATGACGAATTTTGCACCAATTTTGCTCGCATAATCTTTAGAAAACGAAAGCATCGCAGTACCTATACCTTGCCCCTCATGCTTTGGATGAACTGCCAATGCTGTAACCCATTGAATTTCATTTTCCTGGGCAGTCGTTACTGTTCCAACAATTTCTCCATCTTTCCGTGCTACCCACAGCTTTCGTCCATTCGTTGATGTATTAAAAGTGATTAGCTCCTCAGACTCTTCAGGTAGGTCTCCAAACGCTACACTATAAATAGCAATCAGCTCTGCCTGTTCACCTGTATAAGGAATGATTTCGATATCTCTCTTTATTTCAACTGACTCTGCTTTTGTTTCTAAAGTGGCTTCTGAAAAGCTATATGTAAAGCCCTTCTTTTCAATAAACGTGTGTCCAAAAGGTGAGCCATCGATCACTACCGCCAATTGACCCTCTGCCCCTCGCTCCTCAAGACCTGCCTGTAAGACATCTACTAGAGCAGTTCCAATTCCTTTTTGACGGTACGTAGGTGTTACAACTAAAGACCATTCATATGTATGCAGCCCCATTAAATCTATTGCACTTGCTGCACCCACTAAGACATCTTTGTCATCTTCATAAGCAAGTACCATAAAGCCCTTCGTTTCAAAGGAACTCGCCATAGGCAAGCCCATAGCCGTTTCATAGACACGATAGTCATTTGTAGTCGCTTCTTCACACAATAATTTTAATTCATTTAATGTTTCCCCATCTAACGGAAAAGACACTGTCATCACTGAAATATTCATCATTTACTCCGTTCTTGTATCAAACTATCGCCCTATTGTAGCAAGAAAGAAAATAATCTTGCAACAAAATAAATTTGATACTTCTAATTATTAACAATTTTACTTCAAGTATAGTGAAATTAAAAGTTTTATATGATTATTGACGGTTATAATGACTGAAAGTTACTAGAATTAGGTGTGCATTTTTATACACACCCATTTTTCTGAACATCCGATTTCTACTGCGAATGAACGTCAAGTCGCCTCCTCACCTAAGCAAAATATCATCCATAAATCTTCTATCGGTGAATAATAAACCTCAATTTTCCTTTTTGTCATTATCCATAATTATACTATTTTTATAAATAAATTACATTTTAAATTTAAAATGATATGCTAGTTTCCAACTAAAAAAGAGCAATCCCAAAAATGTTGGAATCACTCTTACTTATGTTTGAGGAATGAAATTTATACATACATCGTTTCGTTCACCCTACTCATCAAGATGATGGGACGAAGATTGTAGCATCTGCGCATAAATGCCACCGGATTCCATTAACTCTTGTTGAGAGCCCGCTTCGACTAACTCACCTTTGTGCATTACAAGCACCATGTCGGCATTATGCACTGTATTTAAACGGTGAGCAATCACAAAGCTTGTACGTCCCTGCATTAACAGATCAAGAGCCTCTTGAATCGCAAGCTCCGTAACGGTATCAATACTACTTGTCGCCTCATCCAATAATAACACTTTCGGGTCTGCAATTAATGCTCGTGCAATGGACAATAACTGCTTTTGGCCTTGCGAAATGCCATTGCCATCTGCGGCAAGTACTGTGTCATAGCCATCCTTTAGCGACATGATAAATTCATGTGCATTTGCACGCTTTGCCGCTCCCTCTATCTCCTCATCACTAGCATCCAATCGACCATAACGAATATTTTCACGTACAGTTGCCTCAAACAAAAACGGATCCTGCAATACAAAGGCCATTTGTGAGCGCAATGCCTGTCGTTCTATTTGCTGAACGTTAACACCATCAAATAAAACCTCGCCCTTTGATACTTCATAAAATCTTGCAATCAGCTGCAAAATCGTTGTTTTGCCTGCTCCGGTAGCCCCGACTAGAGCGACCGTTTGTCCGGGCTCCACATTAAAATGAATGTCCTTTAACGTGTAAGCTTCCTCTTTTTGCTCATATTTAAAGGACACACGCTGAAAGCTTACCTGTCCTAATAGCTTATGCTTTTGCGCTGAAGCTGCCTCCTCTTCAGGCATTTCATCCAGTAGCGCAAATACACGTTCAGCACCAGCAATCGCTGACAGTACGGTATTAAATTGATTGGCTAAATCATTTAACGGTCGTGTAAATTGCCTTGCGTATTCTGTAAAAATAACAATGACGCCGATGGACACATGCCCATAAAGAGCAAGTACACCGCCAATACCAGCCACAATTGTAAAGCTCATATTGTTTAAAAAGTTCATGACCTTCGGAATATAGCCAGAGTATGTCTGTGCCCAAAAGCCCGTTCTTTTTAATCGTACACTTTTTTCGCGAAACTCCTCTTTCATTCGTTCTTCTTGTGAGAAAGCTTTCACAATTCTCTGACCCGAAATCGTCTCTTCAATCATGCCATTCAAAGCTCCGATAGCCGCCTGCTGTTCCTTAAATAATGGCGCGGTTCTCCGTGTGATCCAACGCATCGCCCAAAACATAATTGGTATAATCGTCATCGTTAATACCGTTAGTAAAGGGCTTAAACTTAGCATGATGATGACTGTTCCCGTCAATGTTAATACACTCGAAAACACTTGGATAAAGGAGCTATTTAATGTAGAACTAACAGCTTCAATATCATTCGTCATCCGACTCATTAATTCTCCATGCTGACGACGATCAAAAAAGGCTATCGGCAGTCTTTGGAAATGATTAAATACACTCGTTCGTAATCTATAAATGGTTTGTTGGGCAATACCAATCATCCAATAGTTTTGCAAAAATAACGATACGGCTAATAGCGCATAAATGCCGATTAACAGCCTAATCCCCTTCTCTAGTCCTGCAAGCTCTCCTTGCGTTACGTACATGTCAATCATTTTACCGATTACATACGGCCCAAGAAGAGCCAACAAGGAACTCACAAAAACAAGTAACAGTACGATTATTAGTAGTGCACGTTGTTCATCAACTATTTTCCATAAACGCAGTAGCGTGCTTTTCCAATTTGTCGCACGAGGTCCCTTCTTTTTCTTAACCGTTTGCTTCACATCATCCTTCGTCAAAATCGGCTCATAGCCAAAAGGTTTTTGGAAAAATCCCATTATTCCTCCACCTCCTGTTGGGAGATTGCGATTTTTTTATAGAGCGCTGACGTTTGCAGAAGCTCTTCATGCGTCCCGTATGCGACTACTTTTCCTGCATCGATGAGTAAAATACGATGTGCACTTTTCGCTGTGCGAATTTTTTGAGTGACGACTAACATGGTTGCTTGTTCTTCACTCAATGCTTCCCATAATGCCTGCTCCGTTTTCACATCAAGCGCACTTGTACTATCATCAAGCATCAATATATGCCCTTTTCTTAATAACGCTCTTGCAATCGATAATCTCTGTTTTTGACCACCTGAAAGATTGACACCCTTCTGCCCGACTCTTGTCTCGTAACCATTCGGGAAATCCTCCACAGAAGCATGAATTTGTGCTTGCATGGTCGCGTGTAGCACTGCATCCATTTCAGCCTCTGCATCGCCCCATCGAACATTATCAGCAATGCTTCCTGTAAATAATAAAGATTGTTGTGGTACATAGCCGATTGTTTCGCGTAGCTCTTGTAAATCCCATTGCTGTACATCTTTCCCCTCTACTACGATTTTGCCTTCAGTCACATCGTAGAAACGTGGGATAAGCTGTAATAGTGTTGATTTCCCTGCACCGGTTGCCCCCATAATGGCCAGCTTTTCACCCGATTTCACTCGAAAGCTTACATCAGAAAGCACAGGTGCGTCTCCCCCAGGATACGTAAAGCTTACATGCTCAAAAGCTAATTCCCCAACATTCAAGTCATTCGTTGATTTCTCTGAAGATGTTGGTAGTTCAACCTCATTTTCAGTCGAAAGGACCTCTGCCATTCGCTCTGCTGAAGCTTTTGCGCGCGCATAAAAAATAATAATAAAAGCAAACATCGAAAACGAGCCTGTCATACGCATGGCATAATTGACAATGGCCACTACATCTCCAAGTGGTGTTGTACCGGACGCTATTTGTTTTGTCCCAAACCACAGCACCGCGAGTAAGCTCATATTCATGATGAATAACAATACAGGCATAATATACTCCATTGTGCGTAGAGCTTTTACAGTATCTATTTTTAAGCGAGAGGCAACTTCGTCAAAACGAGAGGCTTCATATGCACCTCGTAAATAAGCTTTCACCAATCGAATAGCCTGTAAATTTTCCTGAAGTACTCGATTCAAACGATCTACTCTCTTTTGCACACGACCAAAATAAGACACGCCTTTTGCCACCATAACGATAAGAAAAATGAAAATAAGCGGTGCGCCAATCACTAGAAACAATGCTAGTTTAGCGTTTACAACAAAAGCCATAATGATGCTGCCAATAACGGCAAGTGGCGCACGAAGCATAATACGTAAACTCATAAATAGCACCGTTTGAACTTGCGTCACATCATTCGTTAACCTTGTTATAAGAGAAGCAGTTGAGAATTTTTGATAAGTAGCTAATGTAAAGGATTGTATTTTTTCAAACAATGCATTTCGTAAATCAAAGGAAAAGCTTTGTGCAGTATGAGATGAAAAATAGGAATTCACAACACCAGCTATAAAAGCTACGAAAGATAAGGCCAGTAACACCATTCCCCATTGCCAAATCATCCCTTGATTTTGAGCTTGTACTCCATCATCTATGATTTTCGCCATAACCAATGGCTGCGCGAGCTCCACAAACAATTCCAACAGCATTAAACTAAACGCGATGAATGCTGTCCATCTATAAGGCTTTACATAGGAAAAAACTTCTTTCATATTCTTCCCCCTTCTTCTTTATAAGGGAGTTCCATAAATTAACAAAGAACTACCATACTGTATTTTTTGCTTTCCCTTCACATATAGATAGGCAGCAAGCTAACGAGCACGCCTTACCAGAAAGGATGCTTGCCTCAACTGAAGCATATTAAAGCGATCATAAAGCGCGTAACCTTAAAATCTATGAAAACGAGCCACAGATTTGACTGCCAAATTCGACTAATCAAGCCTAATGCAGTCCTCCTAAAAGCATTCCCCAGCTGACATCAAGTAGAAACGCCTAGGAACGATGACATGAGACCAACCTCTACTCCCCACAATAAGACTTTGCTACTAACTATTAAAGCGTCAATTGAAGCATTCGTTAGTAGGAGGAACAAACCTACACCTGTATCCATAATCCCTATTACTTGATATTTTGCTGGACATTTCTTTAAACTAAGAGAGACATAAGCAACAACAACTATAAGTACCAAAAATTGTAACAACGTAGCGAATACAGTAATACTTCCGTTGATTGTAGCCAAATGTTGAAACATCTTTTCTAGTTAGCAATTAATATGTAAATAATATAATACCTGTAACCGATAAAACATAAAAAAGGTGCCACTACTACCTATAACATGCACCAGAGCCAATAAATACTATCCCTTTTAAATGTCACACATAATGCTCACTCCCTATATATATACTAAAAAATGTTATTTATCTTCAAATCTTTCCATGTTTTTCGCTAAAAAAGTCCCTATATTTTTTATTATCAAATATTTACAATCATATTCATAATGACTAATTCCTGATAATTAACTATAATAATAGTATATATAGATTACTCAAGGAGATCGAATAATCATGAGTCATATGCATAAATTATTTACCATTGATGAACATTATTTAAATTCACTTCCTTTTCCTGCAATTGTCATGAATCAAGATGGACAAGTTATTCATTTGGGAAAGCTTGCTGAACAGCTATTTGGTTTTTCAGCTACTACTATTAAAGAACATACCGCTTCATTCATTCACGAGAATTTACTACATCATCTTTCATTAGAAAAGTTTCAGACCATTTTACAAAATGATGACAGTACGTATATCAATCAAATTCAACTGAAAACGTATACAAACGAAGAAATTAACTCAGCGCTTCTAGCTAAACCATTTATTGAACAAGGAGAGCGTTTCATCCTTATGATGTTTATGCTACCAGAATTAATGATTAATTCTGTCTCAAATTGCGGTACTCTCGCAAAATTAAAACAAGGTTTAGACTCGACATTTATGACAGTAGTACTAGATCATGATGGGTTTATTTTAGAATGTAATGCTGAATTTCTAAAAACGAGTCAGTGGACACCAAAACGTGTAATTGGTAAAACGTTCTGGCAGCTGTTCCCTGATAATAAAGAAAGTGAAAAGATTACAAATACCATCTGGCGGAATTTAAACAATGGCCAAACGTGGCAAGGCGAAATCGAAAAAGTTACAAAAACAGGTCAATCTTATTGGGTACTACTCACAGCTATCCCAACATTTGATATCGAAACAAATGAACAACAATTTTTATTGATTGAAAAGGATATCACGAAGTCTAAGTCCATACAACATCAGCTTGAAAAAATCGCTTATATCGATACAGAAACAGGGCTTATGAATGCACACCGACTCGAAAAAGTGATTTCCAACATGATTGAGGATGAAAGACACTTCTCTTTCGTCTATTTAAGTATTGATAAATTTTATACATTAAAAGAGTTACATGATCAGCAAATTGATCAAAGTCTTATTGTAGAGTTTACAAATCGTATAAAAATGTACTTCCAAGATAGCACAATGGCACGTATTAACGAAAATGATTTTGTCGTGATTACGCCATTAAGTGAATGGTTCATTCAAGGCTTCCTGTCTTACTTACAACAACATCCAATTTATAACAGTAATGTAGCTGTCCCTATTTCTATTAGTGGCGGAATTACACGTTATCCAGAGGATCAAACTACATTCTCCCAACTAATGAAGGCATCTATTGCTACTATTACAACTGTCCGTGAGGCCGGTGGCGATAAAATCGTCTCCCTATCAAAAGCAACACATAAAGCATTAAATCGTAAAGCTTTAATTGAAAAACGTTTACTTCAGGCTCTTGACCAAAAAAATCTAAAAGTCCTCTATCAGCCGCAAATTGATGTTACTTCAGGTAAAATCACAGCTGCAGAAGCACTAGTTCGTTGGGAAGATGAAGTAATAGGCGTTGTCTCACCAGATGAGCTCATTCCAATTGCGGAGGAAACAGGTCTTATTAATAATATCGGTTCCTTTATGCTAGAAAAAGCTTGTGAACAAGCACTAATCTGGAAAAAAGCTGGTCTTGATTTAAAAGTATCTATTAACTCTTCTGTACGTGAATTCCGTGATAAAAACATGGCAAAGTCCATTCTTGAAACGTTAGCGAAAACAGGTTGTCCAGCCAACCTAATTCAAATCGAAATTACCGAGAAATTTGCCCTCGAAGCAGAAGCTGCTAGCTTTATCACACAGCAAATGCGTAAGCTTGAAAATGAAGGAATTGCCTTTATACTAGATGATTTCGGTACCGGATATGGCTCATTTAGATATATGCAAATTTTACCGATCGATACATTGAAAATCGATAAAACATTTACAAGTTCTCTATTAAAATCTGAGAAAACCCAAAAGCTCATGAACGGTATGGTGCAACTCGGAAAATCTATGGAACTTAAAGTTGTCGCAGAAGGTGTCGAAACAGCTGAACAGGCAGATCTTTTGATTTCTTATGGCTGTGATGCGATTCAAGGTTACTATATTAGTAAGCCAATTCACGCTGAGGAAATTGAAGCATTATTGGTAAAATAGTTAATTTAAAAAGGAGGTTACGTGTAAAACGTAACCTCCTTCTTTTTATTTGTTTTATCTAGCATGCTGTTCCTTACATTTGATGTAAAGCCTTATTTCTTATAAACCTTTTTAAATGTCGCCTTTCCATTACGGACAGAACGGAAAATAAGCTGTATCAGCACCTCAGCAAATACAAGTCCGATCACGATGGCACCTGTAATTAAAAATGCCTTTAATCCATATTGTAGCCCTTGTATATAATCATCCTCTACAACATTTCTCATTGCATTATAAGCCATGCCTCCCGGAACTAACGGAATAATCCCACCGACAATAAAAATAATCATTGGCATTTTGAAGCGCCGCGCATACAAATGGGAAACGATCGCAATGACGAAAGCGCTAAAGAATGAGGCATTTACTACATCCATACCATGCTCTGTTAGGGCGAAGTAAATCATCCAGCCTACTACCCCAACAAAACCACAATAAATGAGGTTTTTTCTAGGTACATTAAAAATAACGCCGATCCCCGCCGTCGCAAAAAAGCTAAGAATCAACTGTGTAATATAATCCATGTCGTCTGCCTCCTAAAACGATAGCGTGACGGCAATAGCTGCACCAATTGCAAAAGCTGTTAAAAAGGCTTCTACGCCCTTCGCCATCCCTGACATAAAATGACCTGCTATTAAATCTCGAACTGCATTCGTAATCAAAATACCTGGTACTAGTGGCATAACGGAGCTAATAACAATTTTATCTATTTCCGTACCATGGCCATATTTCACTGAAAAGACAGCAATCGTTCCTACTACTAACGAAGCTGTAAATTCTGCGAAAAATTTTACTTTTGTTAAATCATTTATCAATAAAAGCACTAGGAAGCCTAACCCCCCTGCCAAACAGGCAAAAAGGAAATCAGACCATCCCCCCTTAAACATTATAAGGAAACAACCACTCGCAAGAGCCGCTGATATGACTTGAATATATGTGGGTAAAAAATAATTTGTTTTTTGTATCGACTTTAGCTCGTCATAAGCTTCTTCTAATGTTATCATGTGAGATGTGAGTCTCCGAGATACTGAATTTACCAAGGCTATTTTTTGTAAATCTGTTACCCTGTTGGAAATCGATGTAATTCTCGTTGGCTGTGTCTTGCCTAACGAAAAAATGATTCCTGTAGGTGTGGTATAACATTGCGCATCCAGCATATTTTGAGAATGTGCCATACGTAGCATTGTATCCTCCACACGATATGTTTCTGCACCACTTTCAATCATAATTCGCCCCGCAAGCAATAAGCAGTCAATCGTAAATTCATTATCCACTTCATGTAAAACCATTACAGTTAACTACCTCCTTTAAAAGGTTCCTTGCCAATAGTATCGAACTGCAAATAAAAACTCAACTAAAATTTCAACTTTTAACACAAAAGTATTTTAGCTTTCATATGATAAAAATGATAAGCTAATGAGTCATTTATTCATGAGGATTGTTTCATACAAATTTATAGCAAAACTTCGTAGATTCGTATAACTTTTTCAATGACTAACACGTCTGATTTGTATAGAAAAATAAATACGGAAAGGAGCGTATCCATCAAAATGCCGGAACGCAGAAAAAAACGCGGCCCAATGATTGATTTCCTATTAATTGGCCTCATCATTTCATTAACGACTATTATTTTAGTCATTATCCTATCAAAGGATGACTTTAAGTTTCAAAAAATCAGTGCTTCAAAAGAGACAAATTCAGATTCAATAACGAGTAACCTATCCACTGAAAGCTCTGCGTTTCCAGGTATACGTATTGTAACCGATGTTTCAAATGATAAGCGAACTCCTTTTGCTATTCACTATCCAGAAACAGATAATAAAGCTTTTAACGATGCTGTACTACAGTACATAACGGATTCAAAAGAAAACTATCTGTCATCTATGAAAAAAAATAAAGATAAAGAGGCAATGGGTGAGCTGAATATTAGTTTGGAAACTTTCCCATACCAGAAGCACTACTATTCGTTTGTGCTAACAAAAACGTTGTATACAGGTGGAGCCAATCCCGAGATTTCAACAAAAACATTCTTTATCAATCATGAAACTGGTAAATTAATTTCCATTGAAACATTGTTAAATAACGACGAAAACAACTTATCGGCATTAGCTACTTATGTACGTAAGGACTTACAACAAAATCCCAAGTTAAAGGAAGAGCTTTTCAAGGATGATGTAATCAAGTCAACTGAACCGAAGTGGTCTAACTTCCATAGGTTTGCTATCGTTGATAATTCGTTACAATTCTATTTTGATGAGTATGAGATTGCTAGCGGAGCGGCCGGTCCACAAACTGTGAAGCTTCCCCTTTCACTTATCAATCCGTTGTTAGCATCTGAATTCCAGATTGCTATGGAAAAACCGACGAAGCCAGTTATTGTAGGTGATCCAAACAAAAAACGTATTGCCTTAACTTTTGATGATGGTCCACATCCAAAGGTTACTGAACAGATTTTAAATACGCTCGATAAATATAATGCAAAAGCTACCTTCTTTATGCTTGGTAGTCGCGTACAATATTACCCTGATATCGCAAGAGATGTACTTGCAAGGGGACATGAAATCGGTAATCATTCATGGGACCATCCTGTATTAACAAAACTGTCTCTAGAGCAGGCAGTCAATCAGTATACATCTACATTTGGGGAAATTGAGAAGGCCATTAATCACAAGCCAACTGTATTTAGACCACCGTATGGCGCAACGAACGATACGATTAACGCTCAAATTCCAATTCCTGTTGTTTTATGGTCAATCGATACATTAGACTGGAAGCATCGCAATGCGCAACAGCTTCTACCTCATGTTAAAAATAATTTACACAATAACGCCATTGTCTTAATGCATGATATTCATCAATCGACTGCAGACGGTCTTGATGCTGTACTTGCTTATTTACAAGGGCAAGGCTATGAATTCGTGACAGTATCGGAAATTCTTCCATATCGTCAAAAATAATTAAAGAAAAAGTCCAATGAACTCAAAGTTTATTGGACTTTTTTGTGTTAAAAAACTTAATTTCAATAAAAAAATGAGCCTCTTTGGCAAAACGAGGGGTTGATTTCCGTTCCGACTGGGCGCTTTGCCGCTGACGCTTCGCTTTCGCGCAGAGCAGAGCTTCCTGGGGGCGTCCGATGAGCCGCTTCACTCGCGCTGCTCGCTCCAGGGTCTCGGGCCAACACGATGTTGGTCACGAAGGCGTTATCACAGGACGTGATGGTTTTAGCCTTCGTTCCTCTATTACTAATCCCCAAGGAGTCGCCCAGTCTTCACTCCAATCAACCTTTACATTTAGCTTATATCTTCTGATTATAGTGACAAAGCGAAACCTCAGTAATAGAGTTTTTTTGTACGAAGGCGAAGTGGCAGCAACAACAGGTGTACAATCGCTTTCACTGTTATAAGTCTATTCTGATCGATGATGGTGAGTAAAAAATCTTTCACTTTTTAACATTAAATTAAATTTATAAAAAATTCTACGTTATTGCTGATTGGAGCGGAAGGCTACTCGACTCCCGTGGGAAAGCGAGACAGGTGAGACCCTGCGCGGAGCACAAGCGGAGGAAGCGGCTCGATGCTCGCCCACAGGAAAGCGAGTAGCCTGGAACGGAAATCACCCCCTCGTTCTACAGAAGTTCATCGACATAATAGTTTTTCATCAACATGAAAAGTCCAATAAACTCACCTTAAGTTTATTGGACTCTTTTCATTATTTAATTGTTAATGTATCCAGTGGTTTGAAGTCTTTTAGTTGGTAACTCTTTACTTCATTGCGAGCTACTGTGTAAAGCGCGTCGTCTATATAGACTACTCGCTGTACAAGCTGCTCCCAGTTTTCATACGGATCGCCCTTACTTTTATTAATGATATTTCCTTTGAGAACGATGCCTTTATCTGCAGTGATTTCATAGATTTGTGCGCCTTGACCTTTGTAGACAATTTCATCGCCCTTTCCTGCATCATACAAGACAACTGGGAAACCAAAGTAATTGTATTCCTTGTTGCGGAATAACGCTTTAGGGTTGTATTGAACATCGGAATACGAGCCTTTGCCACCGATTTTTACGGTTGATTGTTCCTTTGGATGTTTGTAATCTGACACATCAAATAATGACATTTTCATATTTGTTGTCACCGTAAAATTACGTTTCGTATAGGCATCATAGCGTTGCTCCGTATCATAACCAATGCCGATTAAATGGGTATCGTCTAATGGGTGTAAATAGTTACTAAAGCCTGGAATTTTTAGCTCCCCTAGCACAGTTGGCTTTTTCGGGTTTGCTACATCAATTACAAACAGTGGATCCACTTGCTTGAATGTTACTACATATGCTTTTTCGCCCATAAAGCGTGCAGAATACACTTTTTCACCAGGAGCTAAATCTTTTACAGCACCGAGCTGCTGTAATTTATTATCTAAAATAAATAGGTGATTTTTTGATATTTGTTGTTCATCCCATGCATTTCCTTCCGTTGTAACGATACGGAAATTACCTTTATATTCATCCATCGAGTATTGATTTAACACGGATCCTTTTACTTCCGTAGTACCTACAAAATTCATGTCAGTTCCATCAACATTCCATTTAAAAACTTGGGTATTCGTTGTTCTTGGCATCCAGATTCTATCCATAATGATGCCAGCAGCAGGCACGATATTTCCGTCATAAATAGGTGTTGTTAAATAAAGTGCATTCTCCGACATATAAAGTCCACTACTACCACCTAAGTATCCTTTCGTATTCGCCGTTTTCTGAGCACCATTTTTTAAGTCCACCGCTGTCATTAAGCTATATGTTCCATCCATTGTATTTGGTAAAATAGAAATTTTCTCTAGAGGTAAACTTTTATATTCTTTTCCTTCTACACTATCATATGTTTTCGGTTTTAAATCTGGCGCTTTTTCCTCTCTAAGCATCCAATAATTCGGATGCATATTACCGATTAAATATAATGTGTCATTTGTAATTCGAATATCTTGTAAATACCCCTCTTGCCCCACTTCACGTATAAGCTTTGGATTTTTTGGATTTGAAATATCATATAAAGAAGCTTTCGTCATGCTCGTGCCTATTTTTTCTAAATATTCATCGCTAATTGCTATTAATAAATGGTCGTATACTGCTAGCTTCGAAATATATTGAGTTTCCTTCATCTTGATCGTTGTTGCTAGCTTTAAATTTTTCGGATCTTTAGCATCCACTACCGTAATGTTCTGATCTTTGACAGCGTAAATATAGCCATCTTTGACAACGACTATATCACCCTCCTCCACGCCTTCGACCTGATTATTCGTTGTTGAGGAGTCGTTCGCACTAGATTTCTCATCTTTCGCCGAAACTTCTGTAGTTACTTCATATTCCCGCTCTTTTTTTGAATTAGCTAAAAGTGTTTCAAAATATTGTTGTAGTTCTTTTTCTGATTTGACGGCTTCCAATTTTTCAATGATGGTGAACGCTACTTCTTGCGATGCTGTTTTAGGACCACCTAGTACAAAAGCTTCTTTCTTCACATGTAATTTATAGCTGCCGGGTGCTAAATCGCTAATGAGAATGGTCTTGTTATCCTCTGCTAATGAGACAGTTGCTGTTACCTTTTGATTTTTGCTATTCGTTACGTAAACATTGTCTTCCGTTATTTTGCTTGCCTTTAGTGCCTTCGTAAAGGATACTTGCCAGCTATGAGTTGTATTACTTTCACTTGCAGTCCGTGCCTCCACTTTTGGGGTCGACATGAGCGTAAAAATTCCTGGCAAAATAGCTAGTACGAAGATGATTAGCAATGCTAGCCACTTATTTTTCATTATTTTTCCTACCTTTCATAAAGTTGTTTATTATTTAGACTACTTAAGAGCGGAAGAGTTACATTATTCTGAAATTTTTTCTTAATAAAAAACGAGAGGACGTGAATCCCTCTCGTTTTCAAATTACCTTCTACTATTGTACTGTTACTGAATATGCACCATTTTCATTATCATATTTATAAATGTATAAATAATATTTGCCTGGTTTCGCATTATATTTACCTTTTATACTATTTCCGTCTTCCTGTCCATATGCTACGTAATTTCGCATATCAGACTCATGACAAAGCACCCATGTCATGCCAATTTGATTTTCATTCAGGACAGAAATATCGATTTCTTTTGGAGACGTAACATCGAATGTGTATACATCCGTATGATCATCTTCCATCAAGCTACCTTTTAAAGACTTATTAAATGGAATCATATTCGCTTCTTCTGGACGATTATTTGGTTCTAGCTCTATTTGTGCACTATTTTGTACGTTTACTGTATATGTCCCATTTTCTTTATCAAATTTATAAATATATAAATAATACTTTCCTGGCTCTGCATGAAGTTTACCTTCTATACTATTTCCATCTTCCTGTCCATATGCTACATAATTTTGCTTATCAGACTCATGATAAAGCACCCATGTCATGCCGATTTGATTTTCATTTAAGACAGAAATATCGATTTCTTCTGGAGACGTTACTTCGAATGTGTATGCATCCGTATCATCATCACCAACCAAATCACCTTTTAGAGGTGTATTAAATGGAATGTTCTTCGCTTCTTCTGGATGAGGATTCTCTGTTTGTGCACCCTTCCGTACAGATACAATTGTACGATCTTTACTTTCTATTCCCTTATCATTTTTCACTGTTAATGTCACATTATATGTGCCTTCTTTTTCGTATACATGAGTAGGGTTTGCCTCGTCACTTGTTTTACCATCACCAAAATCCCAAAGGTAAGAAACAATTTCTCCATCCTTATCTTTTGAACCATCGCTCTTGAACTGGATTTCTTCATTTTCGACCCCAGCATATGGACCATTGATATTTACAATAGGTGCTTGATGATCTCCTTCATCCGTCGCAACGCCATGGAAAACAATATCATATTCAAACTGGTTTGCCGCGTTCACACGGTAGTTTACAAAATACGCTGTCACTGTTTTATAGCCGCTCCACTCTTTTTGCGACAGTTGCTCCAATACTTGGTTCACTTGCTTACTCATCGTTTTCCAATCTTCGGATTCACCTTGTGTTTCACTACCTACATACGTACCTTCGAGTGTAAATGTATTAAAGAATTGAGACTTATGTTTTGTCATTTTTACATCTTTAACGTTAGCAACTCCGGCAATTTCTTGCTCCACTTCTTTTAACGCTTTTGGTTTATGTTGCACTAAATAATCTTCTGTTACTTGTGGCACCTCGTATTTTTCTTGATTATCAATCAATTGCTGCATATAGGCTTGATATTCCGTATTCAGTTGTGGATCATTACTTAAAGAGTCACGATACACATCATAATTTTTCACATCGTTCGCACGAATTAAATCTTGAATTCTATCAAATGTATCAAATTGATGAGTATACATATAAGACTGTAGCGCAAATGAGTAATTATAAAAATCCCATGATCCATATTTAGCAAACAATGTCTGTTTTGCTGTATAACGTTGTGATGGGTCATCTGATAATCCACTAATAATACTCTTACGTGGAACAACATCATTTGTTCGCGTTGATCCTGCAAAGAATTCTGCATTTCCTTCCTGGAACCATGTTAGTCGCTCATTTTGGTACATATCACCTGTTCCGAATAAGCCAGGAACCTCGTATCTTCCTTGTAAATAATGAGTAAATTCATGGCGGAACAACTCTTCTAAACTATAAATACTTTGCTCTGGCGTACGTTCATATGTAAAGAACGTTCCAGTCTCTTCAATATAAATACCACCATTATTTGTTTCATAGCCGTACAATTGACGGTTTAATGAATATTGATCTGGAGAGTTATAAATGACAACTGTTAACACATCGTCAGCATTGCCTGGCTCTAATGCTTTATCATTCCCAATGACACGGTGATATTGTGCTTTTACTTCTTTTGCAGCCCAGTATAATCTTTGAATTTTGTCTTCTGTTACTTGATCTCCCGTCTTAAATACAATTGATCCATTATCAAATGTATATGTTTTCGGTAAATACTGCTTCTTGCCCTCTTCACGCATTTTCTCTAAATCTACTGTATTTCCACTATAATCTTTTCCACCATAATTTGTAGTAAGTTGCTCTACTGCCACGAAGTAAGCTTCACTTAAATATGGGTACATATGCATTGCTTGTGTAACAACTTCTAAACCTTTATCCGGATTACTATGGAATACTCCTAAACGCCCTGCATAATAAATGCCATTATTGATTAACCAACTATTGTTATCTGTTACCTTGTGTATAAGCGCAATGTTATTCACTTCGTTGATGAAACTATCAATCTTTCCAGCCCACATCGTCGTATTCGCTTCTTTACCTGACTGATGCAAGTACGACTGCAAGTCATAATCAATTCCATGTATTAAATCATAGATTGCTTGCCCTTTTAAAGAATCGCTTTCATATGTAGAGAGATTTTCGTTATACTGTTTTAAAATCTTCGCAGCATACTGAACTGTTTCTGCATCACTAGAAGCATTACCTATTAATTTCCCATAGGCAGATACCACTTTATCTTGCTCATCTGTACCAAGTTTAAAGTTCGGATTTTTAGCCATTTCCTTTAATGCTGGCAAACACTGATCTTTGAAACTTCTCTCATTTAAATAACCTAATTCGCTATTATAAAATCCTAAATAAAAAGCAGAACGCAATACCTCAACAAATGTTTCAATACTTTTTGAATCATCTTTCGTAAAAGAACTTCCTCTTTTCCCTAATTCATTGATGATCACTTGCATGCGCTCTTTATTTTGATAAAAAGCTTTTGTATCCTCATTGAATTGGAATAAGTCAGTAATTTGATACCAGCGAATATGTTCTAGCGTATCAATAAGCTCACTATCACTCATTTTATTAAGCTCTGCCGTCGAGTACTGCTCTTGCAATTGCTTCGTTTCAGCAAGCTTTATAGTTGGAGCTGGGTGTTCCGAAAAATCGCCAATTTCCAAACGTTTTTCAAATGACAATGTTTCATCAGCCGTCGTAGAATGTGTAACTTCATCATTCGAAGTCACTATGCCGGCAGGCTTCATTTGTAATACATTATAAGGCGTTTTTTCTGCTGCTGATGCTTCTGCTTGTAACGCTCCGAACGACAGTGCCATTGTACTTACTCCAAGTAACACTTGATTTAGTTTTAATTTTTTCTTCATAAAAATCCTCCTATAGTACTACATTTAAAACTCGGTAATACGTTGATTATTTAGAACTATATCACCTTTTTAAAAATACCATATTATGAGAGCAAAGCAACATTAAATGTTATATTATAACAATATTTTCTAGTATAATTTGAACGTTAGGACACAATTGGAGCATAAAATTGGTTTCATTGTAACAAAACGGAATATTTTACTTGGACATAAAAAAAGAACCCGAAATTCGGATTCTTTTTTATGTTTAATTTTTGATAAAACACTTACTCTTCAAATGGCCATTTCGGTAGCATTTTCGCTAATGGCTTATCTTGGCGAGTTCCTAATACATAGTCCGCCTGCATAATTGTATGAATCTCCCGCGTGCCTTCATAAATAACAGGTGCTTTTGAATTACGCAAATAACGGGCGACTGGATATTCATCCGAATAACCATATGCTCCATAAATTTGCACGGCATCATCCGCAGCTTTATTGGCAAAATCACAAGCCTGCCACTTTGCTAATGATGTCTCTCGCGTATTACGTACACCTTTGTTTTTTAATTCTCCAACACGATAGACTAGCAAGCGGCTCATTTGATAGCCCGCCTCCATTTTGGCAACCATTTGCCCTACTAGCTGGTGCTCACCAATAGGCTTTCCAAATGTTTCGCGTTCATGACAGTATTTCACACTCGCCTCGAGACACGCTTGAATGAGACCAACAGCGCCAGCAGCTACGGTAAAACGACCATTATCTAACGCGGACATTGCAATTTTAAAGCCTTCTCCTTCTTCTCCTAGACGATTCTCTACAGGTATACGTAGATTTTCAAAAAAGAGCTCACCAGTGTTACCAGCACGAATACCGTATTTACCTTTAATTGCCTTCGACGTAAAGCCCGCCATAGAACGCTCTACGATAAATGCACTAATGCCATGATGCTTCTTCGATTTATCCGTGTAGGCAAAAACGATAAAATGGTCTGCTATATCACATAAGGAAATCCATGTTTTCTGCCCATTTAATACGTAAAAGTCTCCATCCCTTATAGCGGTCGTAGACATAGCAGCTACATCTGACCCCGCTCCAGGCTCTGTTAAACCGAACGCACCAATCCGAACACCTTTCGCCTGCGGAATAAGATATCGCTGTTTTTGAACCTCTGTTCCCCATTGCATTAAGGTCATACTATTCAGGCCTGTATGAACGGAAACAGCTGTACGAAATGCTGTATCTCCACGTTCAAGCTCTTCACAAACGATGGCGAGTGCATTGTAATCCATACCACTGCCACCGTATCGTTCTGGGACACAAACGCCCATTAAGCCAAGCTCAGCTAGCCTTGACCAAATCTTCGGATCGAAGCCACCTTCAGCATCCCACTTCGCAATATGTGGAAGTATTTCATCATCCACAAACTTCCGTACTGTTTTACGTAACATTTCCTGCTCAGTGGTAAATTCGAAATTCATGACCGAGCACCTACCATTTCACGATCATTGCAGACGTATGAGACGTTTCTTTAATAACTACACCACGTTTAGCCATTTCTTCAATATAAATGTCGCCCGGTACAATTGATTCAGGTGCAAATACACCGCGCTCTGTAATTTTATTTTCTCCAATCATTTGAGCAACGACAGAAATTGTATTGGCTGTTGAGCGAGCCATAGCTGTTTCATTAATCGTCATATCTTTAGTTACGACCATTTCGTACTCATACGTCACTTGTTGCTGTGCCTTTTCACCCGCTACAATAACACGCAATAGCACGGCATCTGGTTTTGTACCAAGCTCAAGTTTCTTTTTAAGTGCTTCACGAACAACTGGACGTACAGAAACCTCTTGATTTTCTACCTCTACCTTATTGCTAGCATCGAGGAATCCTAAATCTGCTAATAGCTTAAATTTCTCTGCATGGCCTTTATAACGAATTGTTTTATATTCTAATGTTTGGACATTTGGGAATGTCTTATCCAACGTCGATATACCGCCAGATGTATAAAATGCCTCAAGCACACCAAAATCTTTGAAATAAATAGGTTCAACGCCTGATAATGACGGAACTTCTTGAAGTTTACCTTTTAGAATCACTTTTGATGGCTCTGTATAATGATCAAAGACACCATCTAAAGAAAATACGCGTGTATAGTGAAGAGGTGGCTTCGGCTCTGTAGGAATACCGCCTACAAATAGTTTAATAGATTCTACCTCATCTAATTTCGAAGCACCATAACCCGCTAAAATGTTGACCATACCCGGAGCAACACCCAAATCCGGAATAATCGTTACACCTTTTGCTTTTGCTTCTTCGTCGAGATTTAATATTTTTTCTGTGACGCCGCCAATATGACCACCTAAATCCACAGAATGAACACCCGCCGCGATAGCTGCTCTTGCTACACGCTCATTAAAGGCATAAAACAATGCATTAACGACTACGTCGCCTTTTGAAATAACCTCCATTAACGAGTCATCGCGCTCAGCATGAAGCTCCACAACCTGAATTTTATCTGTGTTTAACGAGTCTACAAAGTCCTGCGCTATTTTTACGTCAATATCCCCTAAAAATACACACTCCACTTTGCTATTTTTTATTAAATCGCGAGCTACCTCTTTACCCATTAAACCTGCACCTAATACAACAACTTTCATCAAGAACATCCCCTTTCATTGATCTGTTATTCTGTATCGATTTGTGCTCTTTGTAATTTCCCGCTATAGTCTACATAAATACTTTTCCACTCTGTATAGACATCCAAGGCAGCTACACCCGAGTCACGGTGACCATTCCCCGTACCCTTTGTCCCACCAAATGGCAAATGGATTTCAGCACCTGTTGTGCCAGCATTCACATAAACAATACCTGTATCTAAATCTCGTTGTGCGCGGAAAATCGTATTCACATCTTGTGAGAAAATTGAACTGGATAAGCCAAATTTTACGCCATTGTTTACTTCGATTGCTTCATCCAAACTTGCTACTTCAATAAGAGAAACGACCGGACCAAAGATTTCTTCCTGTGCAATGATCATGTCAGGCTTCACATTCGTAAATAGTGTAGGCTCATAATAAAACCCTTTGTCATAAGGAGGCTCAGCTAAAATTCTACCTCCAGCTAACAACGTTGCCCCTTCCTGTTTACCGATTTGCACATAGTGATTAATCTTTTCCAATGCAGCTTTGTTAATGACAGGTCCGATTTTCACACTTTCATCTAGACCATCACCAATTGTTAGCTTATGCATTTCGTCTAATAGACGTTTTTCTAGTTCCTCTCTTACATCTTTATGCACGATCACGCGACTACATGCTGTACATCTTTGACCTGCAGTTCCAAATGCACTCCATAGGATTCCTTCAGTCGCTAGCTGTAGATCGGCATCATCCATTACGATGACTGCATTTTTTCCGCCCATCTCCAATGAAATTTTCTTCAGGTGTTTACCACCTAGCTCCGCTACTTTACTTCCTGTTGTTGTAGAGCCAGTAAACGAAATGACCTTAACGCCTGGATGTTCAATTAATGCTGTTCCAACTGTTGGTCCTGTACCGAAGACGATATTTGCTACTCCATCTGGTAAGCCAACCTCTTCAAAAATTTTACCCATTTCATACGCCATCATCGGTGTTTCATTCGACGGCTTCCAAATAAACGTATTGCCAGCAACAATCGCCGGGAACGACTTCCAAGTGGCAATCGCTACAGGGAAATTCCACGGAGTTATTAAAGCTACTACGCCAATAGGTGCCCGTACACTCATGGCAAATTTATTGGCTAGCTCAGACGGTGTTGTCTCCCCAAATAACCGTCGCCCTTCACCAGCCATATAATAGGCCATATCGATTCCTTCCTGTACTTCACCTCTAGCTTCTTCAATAACCTTTCCCATCTCTTTTGTTAAAACGGTCGCTAAATGCTCCTTCTTCTCCTTCATTTTTTGACCGATGGCATATAAATAGTCAGCACGTTTAGGCGCAGGTACTAATGCCCAGCTTCTTTGTGCCTGTTTTGCAACCGCTACCGCTTCATCTACCTCACTTGCCGTAGAACGCGGAATCGTAGCTAGCTGCTCCCCATTTGCAGGATTGGTCACTACTATACTTTGTAAATGGGAATATGTTGCCCATTTACCACCGATATAGTTTTTGATTTCCACTACAAACACCCCCTGAAATATCTATGTTGCCTCTATATCATCGTTACCAGTCGCATTGCTTTTAGACAGCTGTCATCTATTAATCTCTATGCAGAATCAAATATGTCAAAATTCCGAATCTTCAATATATAACAATCTGTAAAGCATGCTTTTGGTACAATCATATTGGTGACAATCACCAGAGATTTTATTTCCTTTTAGCTAAGTTACAAATAAAAATCTTTTGTGATCATTGAAAAAACAATCACAAATTTTCAGCTGAAAGAAAATAAAAAATACTCATACTAGTTTTTTATATTCGACATTTTCTATCTTATTCCTTTTTTTTCTTAAATAAATAATTATTCATTGAAACTTACATAACATATAATCGTATATAATACTAAATTGAATTTTGGAGGAATCCCATAATGAATAATCACGAAATTGACTACAAATTACATGGCGACGATATGCAATATGTGCAAGTCGAGCTTGACCCGCAAGAAACAGTAGTAGCTGAAGCTGGTGCTTTAATGATGATGGATGATGCTATCCATATGGAAACGATCTTTGGCGATGGTTCGAAAGGAAGCCTAGAAAGTGGTCTTATGGGTAAATTATTTGGAGCTGGAAAACGCCTAATTACTGGTGAAAGTTTATTTATGACGACATTTACGAACGTTGGTTCAGGTAAACGTCACGTCTATTTTGCTTCTCCTTACCCAGGTAAGATTATTCCAATGGATTTAAGTCAATTAAACGGGAAAATTATTTGTCAAAAAGATGCTTTTTTAGCTGCTGCAAAAGGAGTTTCAGTTGGCGTTGAATTCCAAAAGAAAATCGGCGTTGGCTTCTTCGGTGGTGAAGGCTTCATTATGCAAAAACTTGAAGGAGACGGCATGGCATTTGTACATGCAGGTGGCGCTATTCACGAAAAGGTTTTACAACATGGCGAAGTATTGCGTGTGGATACAGGCTGTTTAGTAGCCATGACATCTGATGTACAATACGATATCGAAATGGTTGGGGGCGTAAAAACAGCATTGTTCGGTGGTGAAGGTATCTTCTTCGCTACGTTAAAGGGGCCGGGTAAAGTATGGGTTCAATCCTTACCATTTAGCCGATTAGCAAGCCGCGTCTTCGCAGCAGCACCAATTTCACAAGGCGGTGGCGGTCAATCTAAAGGCGAAGGTGGCATCGGCGGTTTATTTGATATGTTTAATAAATAGTAGACGCTATTTAAAAATACAGAAGAAGGAACATTTAAGGAACCAGTCAGCGTTCGCGTAGAATTTTTATTAATTTTATGCAGCGAAGGCTATGGCTACTCACCTTAATTGAAGTGGTTGATTGGAGTGGAGACTGAGCGACTCCTCGGGGATTAGCGTTAGAGGAACGAAGGCTAAAACCATCACGTCCTGTGATAACGCCTTCGTAACCAACATCGTGTCGGCCCAAGCGGCTCATCGGACGCCCCCAGGAAACTCTGCTTTGCGCGAAAGCGAAGCGGCAGCAGCAAATGTTTTAACTGTGCGAAAGCGAAGCGACAGCAACAAATGTTTTAACTGTGCGAAAGCGAAGCGACAGCAACAAATGTTTTAACTGTGCTAAAGCGAAGCGACAGCAACAAAGTGCTCAGTCGGAACGGAAATCAACCCCTCGTTTTGCAAAGAGCAATACTTAATCAACACGAAAGGAGCACATCACAAATATTTTATTAAAAGTCAATATATTTTAGATTTTTATTGTTAGCACTCAGAGACATTAAAATGTTGCACATTTTAATGTCTCTTTCTAATTGTAGCTTTTGAATAAAGTTCGATTAAAAGTAAGTTGCAAATGCTGATTTTATACAGAAAGAAACCAACTGTTTTGACACAAAGTTTGATCAAAACAGTTGGTTCTTTATTTATCTCGTTTGGTATTTATAATAAAGATTGATTATTTCTGGATACGAATCTTCAATTAAAGCACCCGTTAGTCGAATAAATCGGAATTAAAAAATATCTGATTCAATTGTCCACTTTAAACGTCTAATCCATTCCTGCTTTACATCTTGTTGTGCATTTTTGACTTTATTTAATACATTCCAAACTTTATATACACAATATGCTTTTAGTTTTTCAGGAGATAATTCAATAGGAGTATTTATTTTATACGCTTCAATAAACAAGGAGTTCAATAAAGGAGCATGTTTAGGATAATGAAGTTTAGTAAACCAGCATACCCAACCAATATCTGTTAATGGATTTGCCCATTCAGACCATTCCCAATCTAAGACGGTAAGGCTATTATTGTCTGTATATAAAACATTGTGCATTCCATAATCCCCATGTGTTAATACCCATTCTTCCTTTGTATCGTTGATTTTTATTAATACCCCTTGTGAAATTTGTTTGAGGTTTTCAGGGACAAAATCTAAGTTTAAGTTTAGGTCTTGTAAATTACATTCCTTTATTCCTTTTGAGACAAAATTATATTTTATGGAGTGGGTACTTTTAGAAAGAGACTCCCCTAAACTTTTATACAAATCTTTGGTTCGTTCTAACTCATTGTTGTCTAAAATAGATTGTCCATTTTTACCTTTTCGGTACTCCATTACAACTAACTGAACATTATCTGTTTCAATAAAGTCATAAATTTTCGGAACTACACCTGTTTTTTGAGTGATTTTTAAACAATTGACCTCATTTTTAATATCCTTGTTGAAAGAATTTGCCACTTTAACAACTAAAGGAAGATTCGTTCCATTTAATAAAAATGTTGCATTAGTATATCCCCCAGTTAAACGAACAGGTGTAAAATCACCATATTTATCTTTCAAATACTTTTTTAAAATTTGTTCTATCAAATTAACACTCCCAATCGTTCTTATCCACATATTACTATATAGGTAAAAATAGCCCATCTGAATCATTAAGTTTAACATATCATATTAAACTATCCTGCCCCGTTAGCATAAGAAACGCCCGTTTTTATGATACAATCGCTAAAGAAAATTTATTACTTTTTAATCTTTAGGAAAAATACCTGATGTAACTCTATTTAATATTTTTCTTAATGGCCATTGGCACAAAGATATTGTGATGATTATTAATAAAATGAAAACAACTAATTGCATAAAGCGACTTGAAAATTGTCCAGCAATCCAATTACCTCCATAATATATACAAATAAACCACAAAAACACTGTAGAAAGATAGACAAAAGAAGCGAGAATTAATTGTTTAGCCGTTAATTGTCTTATCGATTCTCTATTTTTGTGTATAAGATTGATTGCTACGACTATACAGTAAGCTATAATAATATAATTAAACACACAAATCCGCCCTCCCTTTATTGAATATTTTTTCTCAAAAATATCCATATTATAAAGTTTTCTTTTCAACTAAGCTGCCTCATTAGTTGAGAAGGAAATCATTGTCTATATTTACTCATTGTTTGTCCTTATTCCACTTGTATGGAGTTTCCGCCCATTTAAATAACAGAAAAAACAAGAATGTTATAAAACAGATCATTATGTTATTTGTCCAATTAATCTCTTTGCTAGTAATAAATTGCCCAACGGTTAATACCACAAAATATATTAAGGGAAACCTAATGCTTTGCTTAAACATAATATCACCGCCTTCATTCAGATATTTTCACAAATTTTAGTTATTAAACTAAACTCCTCCATTTCAATTTCCCTCTTTTCACGTCTTATCCCTAAACTTTAATACGGACAAAAAGGATAAAAGTTCCGATTTTGAATAAAATACACATCTTTAATAAACAAAAATCTTTGGCTGCTTATTGAACTAATCTGCTCCGATAGTTGAATAAGAAAAAGATGGGATCTCTGTGGAATCCCATCTTTAAGTAAAGCCCCGTTAATTGAAGAAGAAAAGTGAAGCTTATACAACAACGCGCCCAATTGTTGTAGTTCTACCCTTTCTGACTATAAAATCCATAAGCGATAGATCCAAGTAATAACCCAATTCCAGCCCCTATAGCAATTGAAAATCCTTGAGAAATTGGTTCGAAAAATATGCCAAGAATTACACCAATAGCAGAACCAAAAATCATTCCTAGTGGTATTAAACTATTTATTAGATCTTTATTTTTCACACCTAATGTTTCTCCCCTTCATGTAACTGTAATTTCATATCCTCTAACAATCTGGCACGATAGGTGAACACAAGTTAAACAACACTCTTCAACAATCCTGCCCCGTTAGTTTAAGTACATTTCTTCACAACCTCCAAAGTGATATTATCATAAATTTCCAATGAAAAAACCTCACCTTTAAAAATCTATAGAGGTGAGATGTTTTTAATCAAACTTAATTACAAATTATCAAACTTTTTTATAAAGTTACACTAATAGTTTTAAAAACATATACAATATAATTTACACAATTAATGTAAGGAGAGGTGTGCGTTTCCTATATTTGTTCTTAACTTTTTTGAGATGAGAAATTCAATGGATGCAGCAAAAGTGTTAGCTAATTATTTTGAACTCGATCTAAAAAGTGTCATCAATAGAATAGACGAAGACATCAACCTATTAGATGTAATAGGGGATTTTAAAATTGATTTAAATCGTAAATATCACCAAGAAACTCTTTTGACTTGCAGACATGCGACAACTACTGACGATAATTTAGAATCTATAAGGAAAAAGGGGCTACTAAATCTTAAACAAATGCTGGAAGAAAGAACACCGTTAAGTGATTTTTTACTTTCACATGGTATTTCAGTCAATGTAAGAGACAGACAATTCATTTATGAAGGTCAGATTCTCCCTATCTATTCTCTTCGCAAGCATAACATTGAAGAAGAGTACAACAGATGTAATAGCTATCATTTATACGAAAATAACCCGGTCTTGAAAAAAGAAAGTTATCATGACGCAGTCTATTGGTTATATTTAAAATTATATTATGATGATTGCGAAACAGAAGTATTTTTAAATGGCGGTTTTGAAGAAATATATGATTATGACTCTGTTAGATACTCTCCTGAAATACTTAATACAATTGAGAATATAATCAAATACCTTGATGATGTTCCGAACTATTATTTACAACATGCTTGGTCAAATAAAAAAAATTGTAAGTATTTTATTTTGGAATTCGATGTCCCAATTGGAAGTTTCGCAAAATCTACTCTTCATTCAACTTTTGAACGATTTTGGGAAATTAGTGATATTGCAGAATTATTTAGTTATACCGATTGGCAATATGAAGACGAGCTAATAGATAAAAGATTCTTTATAAATTTATTTATACTTAAAAACCTAATCACGAAAATGACCGAATACAGTTCACACAATTTTGGTCAGATATCCTCATCAACTATAATAGATGGTCAAATGATTAGAGTAATAGTTGAACATGATGTTAATGAAGAAGAGGCTGGGACATAACTAGCTTCAATTAGTGAGAAATCCGAATTTGAATGCATTCAAATTCGGATTTCTCTATTTTTTATGTAGTCTCCATATAGCTCTTAGCTAATGGCTGTGAATTTTCTTAAATTCACAGCCATTAATGCGAGGCCCATCTCGTTTTCAACCTTCGATTTTCCTCGTACAGAAAATCGAGTGAAACGTAAATTAGCCTTCAAGAATCCAAAAACTGGTTCCACGTCAATTTTGCCTTGACGATAAATGGTACTTGTTTTTTCTTCTGAAAGCTTTGCTCGCACATATTCTTTTTGTTCTTCCCACTTCTCATTCACCATTTACTTACGATTATTTCATTCTTTTGCTTCATTCTACTGTTTTTTTAGTAATTGTAAAATGTTTAACCTTTTATTAATTCGTTGAGAAAAATTCAAAATAAAAATGCACAAAACTAAAAATCAATTTAGTAATGTGCATTTTTTATTAAATGTGTAACATTATAAACGAAACATTATCTAATAAGATTTAACGTACAATTACATGTACTTAATCTTACAGAGTAGATGTGCTCCTTTCTTCATTGTCATTAATCTATTCGATTGGATGGAGTTTGGCCCTGCCCGTAAGCAGTAAGTGCTTTAACGTTCAGCATCAGCATAGCCGTTCTAGTTTGAAGCGAGGCACTACCGATATGCGGGAGTGCTACAACATTAGGAAGCGTCAACAATGGATGATCCAACGCAATAGGCTCTTGCTCAAAAACATCTAGCCCTGCAGCCCACAGCTTACCACTTTTTAACGTCTCATAAAGTGCGTTCTCATCGATAATGCCACCACGTGACGCATTAATTAATACAGCATCATCTTTCATTAAGGCAAGTTCCTCTGCCCCGATTAGTCCTACTGTATCATCGTTAAAAGGTGTCATAATCACAACAAAATCCGATTGTTTTAAAAGATCCTCTAACGATACATATTGAAAGCCGTACATTTCCTCTGCCTCATGGCGACGTCTACGATTGTTGTATAAAATTTTCATATCAAAACCTTTTGCGCGTCTTGCAACAGCTTGACCAATACGTCCCATCCCAATGATTCCTATCGTGGACCCTGAAACATCTTTGCCTACTAATTGCATTGGATACCAGCTTTTCCATTTGCCCTCGCGCAAATATCGATCGCTCTCTGGAATTCTACGAGCCGTTGCAAGCAATAATCCCATTACAAAATCAGCCGTCGTATTTGTTAAAACTCCCGGCGTATTTGTCGCCATTATTCCGCGTTTACGCAAAGCTTTAATATCAATATTATTAAATCCAACTGCTAAATTTGTCACAAGCTTTAAATGGGGTGCGTGTACTAATAGCTCTTCATCGACTTGATCAGCAAGCGTTACCCAAAGTGCTTCACAATCTGCGACAGCTGCTAATAGCTTTTCCCGCGGTATAACAATTTCCTCCTCCTCCCATTGTTTAATATCATAAAACTCTTTTAACGGTTCAACTATATGTGGCGGAAACTTACGTGTAATAAATAATTTCTTTTTCATATTTCGAACACCTCTCTACTCAATTCGCCTATAGCGTAACACTTAGAACGCTCATTTTCTAGGGATTTCTTATTTTTGCATTTATAACACTATTCCTTTTTCATCACTTTCCAAACTTCATCTGCCTATTTGGTGTTTTGTCATTCAGAAAAGGGATTTTGTCCTAAGTTTTATGAAAAATAAAACTAGGCCAATCAGTTTTGGATGCATTTAATTAAAAAGGATTGTTCATGAAGCTAAGTTGATAGCGCCCAGTGAACGGAAACTTGCTATGGTAATAGGCCATACAAGTGATTTCTAATGAATTCGTTAGGGATTACATTTTGTTAAACGTATGCCATGCAAATAGGTTGATTGGAGTGGAGGATGGGCGACTCCTCGGGGATCAGTGATAAAGGAACGAAGGCTAAACCCATCACGTCCTGTGATAACGCCTTCGTGACCAACATCCTGCCGCTGTCGCTACGTTAGCACTACGCTTTCGCGCAAAAAACATCTGTTTGCCCAAGCGGCTCATCGGGCACCCCAGGAAGCTCTGCGCGAAAGCGAAGCGTCAGCAACAAATGTTTTAACTGTGCGAAAGCGAAGCGTCAGCAACAATGCGCCCATCCGGAACGGAAATCAACCCCTCACACACTATGGTAATAATCAAAAAAAACTATGCACAACTTTATGCATAGTCGTTAAAATTCTCTAATTGTTGTATCTAAACGATTGGCAACTTGTTTTAATTCCTCGGATGATTCTCCAATGGTTTCTATGATTTCTGCCAATTCTCTTATTTTCAGTCCGACGTTTTGGAAGTTTGAGATAGAACCGTTTACTGAACAGGATATGGCATCAAACGCTTTTAAAGATTCTGAGTTTTGCTCAATACTATCGTTCACCAGCTCTTGGATCTCATGAATAGCTTGAACAACATGGTTTGTAATGCCATTCGACATCGTAATAAGGTCCCCAATTTGTTCAACCGAACTTTTCGTCTGGTCTGCAAGCTTACGAACTTCACTCGCCACGACAGCAAAGCCTTTTCCGTGCTCCCCTGCACGTGCAGCCTCAATAGCTGAATTTAACGCAAGTAAATTTGTTTGATCAGAAATCCTTTTCACTATTTCAATAACAGCATTAATTTTAGAGGAAGAGTGATTTAATCGCTCCACCATAGCCGACATTTCAACTGTTTTATGCTGAATCTCCCCTGTTTGCTCATTGATTCGAACTATTTTAGAATAACCTTCAGACGATACCTTTTGCATTGTTTTTGCCTCGTCTATACTGTCCTTCAAGTATTCATTCACTTCCTTAGCGTTATCAACAAGTTCGGTCACTGTTTCATTCGTGCTATGAGATTGAGTATCTAGCTGCGTAGATATCCCACCTATAACTTCCTTCACATGTACTCGAACGGTATCCTGTTGCTGTTCCAATAATGTGTTAGCATAATGATCATATTCCTCTAGGACAATCTGTTGTTCAAAGTTACATACTTTACTAATCGCCTCACAAAACTTTTCTTCTTCATCCCTCGTTAATTGAAGTTTATATACAATCTTTCTTAACAATTTTTCAAGGTTTTGAAAGGCTGCTAAATACCACTTAGGATACAAGTTAATCTTTACATGCATTTTTGCGACCCGTCTTCTCTTCTCCAAAAATGCATCGTCTATACACCCTTCGAACATTTCTATAATATGAAGGCGTAATGTTTGGCGTAAACGCTCACTAGAACTGTACTTTTCAATAACTTCACATAAGTCTGGCACACTTTCAATTGCCTGATAAAATGCGGCTACCACCTCTGTGACATTCTGTTCAACATATGGCTTTAAACTTCTAATTAATCGCAAATCTTCTTTCGTCAAATTTACTAGATTTAACTGTTGTAAACGTTCCTGATCTTGAATAATAACTCCTATACTTGATTCGTCACTAATCTCAATTGAATTTTTCTTAGGCTTACTTCCAATATGAAACAACTTCTACACCCCATCGCACCTATATCTATTCTACTAATAACAAATATTTCTAAAATCAATTATACTGTCTAGACAACTGAAATGACAATAAATAGGTAAAAAATATCTATTTTTGTAAAAAGTATTAATCTACCCTCCTTACAAACAATACTTAATAACCATACTATTTTTCTTAGAACAGAATAAAATCGCTAAAAAAAAGCCACTCCTTCTTTAATAGAAGAGTGACTTTATTCATTACATAAAGAGAATAACAGCTAGTACAGCAGCTAATACTAAACGATAAATAGCAAATGGCATTAATTTCACTTTTGAAATAAGCGCTAAGAAGAATTTAATAGATAGTAACGCAAAGATAAATGAGCTAATGAAGCCCACTACATAGAATCCGATATAATCCATAGATAGCGTATCCCAGTTTTTCAGTACAGATACTAGACTAGCACCAGCCATAATCGGTACGGCCATAATGAAAGTAAAATCTGCCGCCACGCGGTGACTCATTCCAAATAGAACACCACCAGATATTGTTGCACCCGAACGAGAGAACCCTGGCCAAAGTGATAAACATTGTACTAACCCTACTTTAAATGCTAAACCATAAGAGATTTTATCTAGAGAATCAACGCTTGGTTTTTTCGTTGCAAATTTATCTGCAATAATCATTAAAATGGCCCCAGCTACTAAAGCATAAATAACATGCTCTACTTTAAATAAATGATCATCGATAAAATCTTTAGCCGCAAAGCCAATTATAGTTGCTGGCAACATACCCACAATAACATGTGCTAAATTGAAGTGACCTTTCACTGAGTTCGATTGACCTTCAATTTTATATAGTCCCACTAAATTTAACATTCGTTTCCACATAACAACGATTACGGCTAAAATAGAGCCTAGCTGTACAACGATTTTAAATGTATTGGCGGGATACATCCCTAAAAACTCCTCTGTCTTTAACCACATATCGTCCACAATAATCATATGACCTGTCGACGACACTGGTGCAAACTCTGTCATTCCCTCGACAAAGCCTAAAATAAGCGCCTTTAATAATTCAATGATATCCACATTGTCACCTTACCTTTTGTTAATTAAATACAAACATATTATAAAATACACTATGAGCTCATTACCCTAACGTGGGGTTGATTTCTGAGTGTCCAGTTCACCTTCTAACGAAAGTTTATATCTACAACCCATAGTTCGGAGCGGCTGCCTAGTCGCATTGGAGGACCCCAAAAACCAAAACCTGATGAAACAAGTGTATGCATTTTCTCCCTCAACTTATAACCATAATCAAGCTCAAATACACGAGCAGTAATATACTGATTAGGCCATAGTTGACCTTTATGTGTATGACCTGACATATGGAAGTCTACGCCTAGTTTTGCAGGCGTACTTAAATCATTCGGGGTATGATTCATGACAAACCAAGGTAAGTCATCAGTTGTCTTCAATGCATCTAGTTGTTTTCTATCCTTGTTTGTAATATCTTCTTGACCCGTTAATACTAACACATTATCGATTCTAATAGTTTCATCACACAAAATTTTTACATTTGCGTTTTCCATCTCATCAATAAACTCAGGAATTTTCTTGCCATAATACTCGTGATTGCCAAGTACACCATACACGCCATATGTAGATGATAATTGCTTCATCACATCTGCCATTCCCTCTTTAACAAACCATTTAGGATCATCATCCACAATATCTCCAGCTAAAAAGACGATATCCGGCTTTGCTTCATTCGATAAAGTAACAAAGCGCTGTAAATGACTTTTATTTGATAGAACTCCTAAATGAAAATCTGATGCAACTACAACCCTCATCGATTCTAATTCACTACTCTTTTTATCCATCGTTATGTCTAAATGACGGACAACAGGTGAATACGCTAAATAAGTGCCCACAACACCTAGTACAAAAAATATAGCAATCGCTATACTACCAACTATCTTTACACTGTTAAAGGGACTTAGCCAAATAATCAAGTGTGCTACTAAGCAAAGCAATAATCCATATTCAAAAATAAACATCCAGTAATTACTGATGATTGAAAACACTCGTAAAGACTCATGCAATCTGCTAATGATAATACTAAACGCAATGATATACAGCACTAACCAATATAAAATTGGATAGCGGAACCACCCCATCGCCACAAGCCACTGTTTTAATCCCCACCCTAAGTAAAAAGTTAATGCACTATATATACTTATTAAAAGAATTCCACCAATTACTTTAGGCATAATTTAGTTCCCTACTTTCATATAATCTTAGTTGATTATAGCATTCTCTTCTAGAAAGTAAGGATAAAGGGCAACTATCATTATAGCAAGTGTACATCTTCTATATAATTTAATCGTATGATTTACATGACAATCTAATTAGGAAAGTGACAATATTGTCATCTAGGAAACTTAAACAGCTATAAATAATACACTTTAATTTCTCTGAATATTTAGGTAACATTGTAGTTGCAAGAGGAAATTTATGCATGTACGAGCAAAAAAGGGGAGTTGTTCATATGACAAAATATAAATTCGAATCAACAGAGCATGAGCTATTTCGTAAAACTTTACGTAAGTTTTTAGCAGAGGAAGCCGAGCCACATTATCCACAATGGGAAAAAGATCATCTTATTCCACTTGAGTTTTGGCGTGAACTTGGGGAAATGGGCTATCTATGCCCTCAAGTAGAAGAGCAATATGGCGGTCTCGGGCTCGATTTTAGTTTTGGCGTTATTATTCAAGAAGAGTTAGAGCGTGTAGGTTCAAGCCTTATCGGCGTTGGTCTGCATAACGATATCGTCGTGCCCTATATCGAAGCATACGGCTCAAATGAGCAAAAATCACGCTGGCTACCCAAATGCGTTACAGGCGAAAATATTACAGCTATTGCTATGACAGAGCCAGGTACAGGTTCAGATTTGGCAAATATCCAAACAACTGCCGTTCGGGATGGCGATCACTATATCGTTAACGGGCAAAAAACATTTATTACAAATGGTATTCATACAAATTTAGCAGTCGTTGCTGTAAAAACAAATCCTCAGGCAGAAAAAAAACATCGTGGCATTAGCCTCCTTGTCATTGAGGATGGGACACCAGGCTTCACGAAAGGTCGCAAGCTCGAAAAAGTTGGCATGCACGCCCAAGACACAGCCGAGCTATATTTCGAGGATTGTCGCGTCCCTGTAGAGAATCTCCTTGGTGAAGAAGGTAAAGGATTTATCTATATGATGGAAAAGCTACAACAAGAGCGATTAGCAGTTGCCATCGCCGCACAAACGGCCGCTGAGGACATGCTTGCTTTTACAATTGATTATGTAAAATCACGTGAAGCTTTCGGAAAATCAATTAGCGATTTCCAAAATACGCAATTCAAAATAGCCGAAATGGCAACAAAAATTGAACTCGGCAAATCATTTTTAGAATCTTTAATAGAAGAACATATCGCAGGAAATGACGTTGTAACAAAAGTTTCAATGGCAAAATACTGGATAACGGAAAATGCCCGTGAGCTCGCTGTCCAATGTATGCAGTTACACGGTGGCTACGGTTACATGGAAGAATACAAGATTGCTAGAAGATATCGAGACATTCCAGTCATGTCCATCTATGCAGGTACCAACGAAGTTATGAAAGTAATTATTGCTAAGAATTTAGGGTTATAACTGTGTGATTGGTGTGTGTATGTGGCTCTTCGGCAGTGGGGTTGGTTTTCGTTTAGACTGGGGCGTCCGGTGAGCCGCTTCGCTTTGATAATATAAAACTCCGGCATAAATGGTGTGTAGGTTGAAAGTGTCGTGCTAAAGAATTGGCAATATTTAAAGCGACGAGCCGGGGCGTCAGATAGATGGGCGTAACGACGGATGAATGCACCGAAGCGATGGAACGAAAAGCCGGAGTGACGGATAGAACCGTCAATTTCGTGGAAAGAACACCTAAAAACGTGGATAGAAACGTCAATTCCGTGGATAGAACACCCAAAAACGCGGATAGAAACGTCAATTCCCTGGATTGCCCCTCAAAGCGACAGTATGATAAGCCTTAACGACGGATGTTTCTATCCCAGCGACGGAACAAAGTGTCATATCGACGGATAGTAGTCAAAGCGACGGTATGATACACCTTATCGACGGATAAAACCGTCATAACAAAAACAGCGGCAAAATGATTGCCGCTGTTTTTTGGTTTATGCTGTTGGAATTCGAACGATTACTTTAAATAAATCTCCATCTACTTCTATACTCATGCGAGCACCATGCAAATCTACAATGGATTGTGCGATGGCTAGGCCTAGTCCTGAGCCTTCTGTATGGCGTGAGGCATCCGCTCGCTTAAAGCGTTCGAATAACTCATCGGCATTCTCGCTAATTTCGTATTTTGCAACATTTTTCACCGTGAATTCAGCATCACCTTCTGCTGTACGTTTTAATGTTACATAAACTCTTGTGCCTTCTAATGCATATTTCAATACATTAACGATTAAATTATCGATTAGTCTCCACCATTTTTGCCCATCCACATACGCGTAGATTGGCTCATGTGGTTTTGTCATGCGTAAATCTAAATGCGCCTGAGCTAAATCTTCCTCATGCTCCCCTACCGCCTGCTGTACAAGCTGGGTCAAATCGACTCGACTGCGATGAAGCTCCATATTACCACTCGCCATTTTAGATACTTCAAAAAGATCTTCAATCAGTAATTTTAGACGTTCTGATTTTTTATCAAGGATATGAATGTATTGCTTACGTTCTTCCTCTGTAATTTCAGGATTTTTCAGTAAATCTGTATACGTAATAATGGATGTTAGCGGCGTGCGTAAGTCGTGACTAACATTCGTAATAAGCTCTGATTTTAAACGCTCACTTTTTGCCTGCTCATGCATAGATGTGCGTACGCCTTCTCTTAAATGATTAAGATTTTCTGCATGCCCCGCGAGTGGTGATTTGCCCATTACCTTGACATCGCGATTTAAACGCCCTTCTGCCATATCTTTTGTGTCCTTCATAATTCGGTTTAAATAGCCCATTCTCGAAAGGAAAAGAATCATGGCTGGAATACCGATCATTGCACAGATGCCTAATACTAGAAAAGGGAATCCATCGCCACTTAGCAAAAATGCAACAAGACTTCCACCACCAAAAAATGCTGCCCCTATCATCACAATGGTATGTAATGCAATGGAACGATTTAAAAATAAATCTGTAATGGATTCACCTAGAGACCATAAATAACTAGCTTTTAAATTCTCCTCTAATTTCTGTACTGTATTCACTCGATCATACAACCAAATTAGCTGTACAAAGAACAGCATAGCAACAATGAATAAGATACCAATTTTCAGCAACATATCCGTTACATAGCTTATATAATTATCTGTATCCATATAACCTACAATCGATCGATAAGCAATTTGAGTTGCTATCAAATATACAAATGCGCTTATTAATAATAATCCGATTGGGTAATCAATTCTCATCTTTGCCAAAGCTTCTTTTCCCTTTAAAGCTTGTATCATCGGCAGTACTTCTTTGCGTCCTTTCCATGCAAAAATAGCTGCCACAATACTCGTTAACCATATAAAGAAGAAAATGTATTGATGGGTTATAAAATTGTTATATCCCACCATGATTTGTTCTGCTTGGGCTGATTTTTTTGAGATGGATATTATGCCGGTGTAATCAAAGGTTTCACTAAGATCCTCTGTATCCATGACAGTATCAGTTTGATAAAAAATCGCGTTTAAATAACCACTACTAATATTTGAAGTCGTTAATGGATGTTGGTCCGTATACTTTATTTTGAAAGCACTACTGTCTGAAACATTACCCGAGCTAAATGTTTGACCTGAGTCAATGTTCGTTAATTCATAAGACCAGTGATTATTAGTTTTCACAAAACTCTTTGCTTCTTCTTGTACTGCATTTATATATTTATCAACAAGCGCTTCCTTTTGAGTGAGAATTTTTTTGCGGACATGCTCATCATCCCCAAAATTAGTTGTAATATCTTTAATTTTGGCTTCTCGCTCTTTTTCAAGCTTTGTTTTTAATTCCGTTGCATTTACATTAGCAGCTTCTTGAATGCGCGCCTCATATTGGGCTTTAATATTACCTATCTGTTCTCCTAATGTTCCATAGCGATTACGGTGTTCCTCGATTTCGCTTTGTGTCACCACAATTTTACTTTTTAAATCTTCAGCTGTTGGTACATTTAACACTAATGGTCCTAATTCCGACTGGAAATTATCAAGTTGAGGTTGTAAATTTTCAGATTGAAAATAAGACTTTCCAATATATCGATACCCCACTTTTGAGAACGTGACAATACCGAATATCACCCAGATTAAACATATAAGAGCGAGAAGAGGTTTCCAATTTTTCACCATATTTTTAACTCCTCTCTAAAAAATTCTCTCGAGCAATTGTAACATCCCCGGAGAGTGGGCAGTTACTATCTGATACGCATACACGCCAAAATAAATTAGTCCAATAACCCCTGCTACAAACCCTGCAATTGTAACATACTGCTCTACTTTATTTTTCCATTTTATAGCCAACGCCCCACACCACCTTTAAATAACGTGGATTTTTCGGATCTGCTTCGATTTTTTCACGTATTTTTCGAATGTGTACAGCCACAATATTTTCTGCATTGTACGCTTCCTCATTCCATACACGCTCATAAATCTCTCTTATCGAAAATACACGCCCTGCATTTTTCATTAATAATTCCGTAATCTTATATTCGATTGGTGTTAATCGAACAGGCTCCCCTTCTAAATTGACTTCCTTTGCATCTTCATCTAATACAAGACCGTCGATTTCCACCTTTGCCGCTCCTTCATTGTACGTCCCAAGTTGTACATAACGTCGCAGTTGAGATTTCACACGAGCCAATAGCTCTAACGGATGAAAAGGCTTTGTAACGTAATCATCTGCGCCTACAGATAGACCATGAATTTTGTCGCCATCCTCTGCCTTCGCACTAAGCATAATAATTGGAATATTGCGCTCTTCCCTAATTTTAAACGTCGCTGTAATTCCATCCATATTCGGCATCATAATATCTAAAATAATTAAATGTACTTCATTGTTTTCTAATTTTTCAATTGCCTCTAAACCGTCAGCAGCTTTAATGACATTGTAGCCTTCATTTTTTAAATAGATTTCAATACCATCACGAATATCTTGATCATCGTCTGTAACAAGAACTGTTAGTTTCGTCATGATATACACCTCGCTCTCAATAAATAGTGTACCTTTTAAATCTTAAAAACCAGTTATTATAAAAATGAAGAAATTCTTAAGATTTTAATGAATCTCATCACCAAATGTGTGAGTTGTTTTCCGTTCCGGTTGGGGCGTTTGATTAGCTGCTTGGATCAACTAAGGTTGTCCCCCAATAAAAAATAATAGTTGTACCTGTTAGACGCATTAATTAGAAAAAAAGACATTGTTAATACTAGTCCCCACAGCCCATTAACATTAATAATACAGATTTATCAAAAAGTAAACAATTACCATTTCTCTTTTTCTTTCATTTATTAACCTACAGTAGGCTTTCTTTTAACGGGAGGTTATAATATAAACAACAAAAGGAGCGAAATTATGTATAAAACAATTGAAGAAACAGCCATCGACCTTAGTATGCCAGAGGATCAAATACTTCGCTTAGTTTACGAGGGCCGTATTCGTTCAGTATACGATGGGGACCAAATACTGATTAATAGCGGGCAGTTTAGTACTTATTTTGAGCAGCTAGATCGTATTAAAGAGGAAATTGAAATTTGGCGGAATACTCCTATTCCAGAGGATATTGATGTTAAAGATGAGGATTAAAAAAATGCCTATCATTCAAACAAGTTGAGCATTGTTGAATGATAGGCATATCTATTATATTGTTACGACAAACCCGGCTCTTTTACCGATAATTTCGGCATAATCTTCTACCATTACACTAGCTGTTGGATACATACCTGCTCCAGGTCCTACTAGCGTTAAAGTGCCAATATAATTTGTATCTAATGCCACAGCATTATTGACGTCATCAACGGGGTAAAGTGGATGTTCTTTATCTACTAATTGCGGGCCAACCTTTGCGACCACTTTACCATCCGCTAGTTTCTCAACCTCTGCAACGTGGCGGTAACGCAAGCCTTTTTCGCATGCTTCTTTTACTTCCTCTGCCGAAATACTATCAATACCTACTACTTCGACGTCAGCCCAGTCTGGTTGTTCACCAAATGCTAAAGCACTTAAAATCATTAATTTTTTAAAGGCGTCCTGCCCAGAAATATCATTATATGGATCTGCCTCTGCATAGCCTAAATTTTGCGCCTCTTTTAAAGCAGTTTCGAACGACCAGCCTTGTGAACGCATTTTCGTTAAAATATAGTTGGATGTCCCATTTAAAACACCTTGAATACGACTAACATCATTGACAAGCAAAATGTTTTTCATCGTTTTAATAACTGGTACACCACCAGCGGTTGTTGCCTCAAAGCCCACAAATACACCGTTTGCTTTTGCAAGGTCCTGTAGCTCTAAGCCTCGCTTTGCAAACATTACTTTATTAGCTGTGATAACATGACATTTATGTTCAACAGCGCGCTTTAAGTAAGTAAATGCTGGCTCCTCATTCACGATTGCCTCAAAAACAACCTGCATACCTGGTTCAGCTAAAACTTCATCCATACTAGTTGTCATTAAATGTGCTGTCCCTGGTACGCGTTCACGGCTGGCGTCTGTAACTAAAATTTTTGCTACTTCTAGCTCAATGCCTAATTTATTTTTAAGCTCTTCACGCTTTTCGTTTAATATATGGTAAATTCCTTGACCTACCGTTCCAAATCCTAATATAGCTGCCTTTATAGTTGCCATTTCTGTTATTCCCTCCAACTTACATTCCGCAGTTTCATTATATTTATTTCGTCTCAGCTTAATTCGTACAGATTTTGAATTGTTCGCTGACTTTACAAAGCAGGTCAGTTTGCCGTGTTTAACACTTCGTCTTCAGACAGATATTTAGTCATTGTGTTTCACTCTCACTACAAAAATATTCTGAATGAAGATACAGTCTGTGAAACACACAAATTCAAATAATTCAAAATTTAACTTATTGAAAATTGTATCGTAAATACATACATTGCACAAGAAAAATCTTTCTAGGATGGACATTTGTTTCTCCTAGAAGTGCAAAGGAAATCGTTTTCATTCCTTTTATTATATGATTTTTCACTTGATCTATAAAATAATTGAAGAAATATTGACGATTCTTATAAAAAATAAGGATCATCACAATTGTGTGGGGTTGATTTCCTGGGGGGCGCCCAACCTCCACTCCAATCAACTTATACTTGTTATTAATTTTAACAAATGTCATCCACAGCTTTTGTAATGAGCCAAAAATAATTGTCTTTCTTCTATTATATTTATGTAAATACATTTATAAAAATTGTTCTTTTGAAATATATTAATAAAAATTTTTTCAATTATAATAGTATATCTTCCAACATCTAATTAAAAAGCTCATTCCCTGTAGCAGCAGAGAATGAGCATAATTATATGAGGGATTTAACTAGCTTTTGCTAGTAATTTATAACGATATTGTGTTAACGCTTGTTGCACCAGTCTTATTTCCTCTAGCGTAAAATTTGGTATTGCATACGTACGTTCAACTAATTGGAACGTGCCGTATTTTAAGTAATACTCTGTTGCTGGTAGAGAGATATGACTTGCTCCATAGCCTTCATAAGCTTCAAAAACTTCTTTTACTGTATAGCCTTCTTCTTTGACATAAACAATTTCCTTAAAAGCTGAATGTCCAAAGTTCTCTTGCCATTTACTCTCAACTGATGCAAGTATGTTTTGAATGGACATGTTGTTCACAAAAACATGACCTTCATTTAACTCATAAATAAGATAAGATGCAATGTTTTGCGCACTATACACATTTCCCATTTAAAACACTCCTTTATCATCAGTATTGGTAGATAAGAGTAGTTACTGACTTAGCAACTACTCCGCTTCATATATTTCAAAAGTGGGGGAGCACTTATGAAAACTAAATGTCGAACGCTTTTCTTATTTCCTAGTATAAAACAAGGAATTAAACAAGTCAACAATACTTATCAAATTACTAGGTATTATTTTTAAAGATTTTCAGTTACCTTTACCGAATGAGGCAAGCGGATGATGTAGCAACGTTTTACGCATTACCAAATGAGGCCTATCGAATGGGAAAATACGTAAACGCTACAACATTAGCCAATGTCTTTTAGTTATTAGGCTTCTACTTGTTGCTGTATAGCTGTTACTTGTTCAATAGCTTGTTCTAAATCTGCAATAATGTCCTCTACTGCCTCTAAACCGATGGATAAGCGAATGAGCGACTCGGTTACGCCAGTTTGGATTAGCTCCTCAGCTGATAGTTGCTGATGTGTAGTAGATGCTGGATGGATAATTAATGATTTCGCATCCCCTACATTTGCTACGTGCGAGAATAATTTCACACTATCGATTAATTTACGCCCTGCTTCACGCCCACCTTTAATACCAAATGTAAGCACTGATCCGAAGCCATTTCTCAAATACTTTCTAGCTAACTCATGAGTAGGGAAATCTTCTAAGCCATTGTAATTTACATATTCCACAGATGGGTGGTTTCGTAAATATTCAGCTACCGCTAATGCATTTTCATTGTGTTTAGGTATACGCAAATGAAGCGTTTCTAAACCTTGTAATAAATTAAATGCTGCATCTGCACTTAATGTTGGACCAAAGTCGCGTAGTAATTGCACGCGCAGTTTTGTGGCAAATGCAGCCGCTGCTGTGTCAATACCATAACGCAAACCGTGATAAGAAGCATCTGGCTCTGTAAAGCCTGGGAAGCGTCCACGAGTCCAATCAAACTTCCCTGCATCTACAACAACGCCACCTAAAGTTGTACCATGGCCGCCAATCCATTTTGTTGCGGAATGAACAACGATATCTGCACCGAAATCAATTGGTGTAGAGCCATATGGTGAAGCAAATGTGCTATCAATAATTAATGGTAAGCCGTTTTCATGTGCTACATTCGCTACTGCTTCGATGTCTAGCACTTTTAAACTTGGGTTACCGTAAATTTCAGCGAACACCGCTTTTGTTTTATCTGTAATAGCTGCTCGGAAATTTTCTGGATTTGTTTCGTCTACAAAAATTGTTTTAATACCGTAGTTTGGTAGTGTGTTGGCGAATAAATTATAAGTACCTCCGTACAAAGAGCTACCTGCAACAATTTCATCACCTGCCCCTGCTAGATTTAAAATTGAAAATGCAATAGCTGCTGCACCAGATGAAAGTGCTACCGCTGCTGTACCGCCTTCTAATAAAGCGACGCGTTTTTCAAAAACATCTACAGTTGGGTTTGTAATTCGTGTGTAAATATTGCCAGCTTCCTCTAAGGCAAAAAGACGTTGCGCATGAGCAGTGTCTTTAAAAACAAATGCCGTTGAGCGATATACGGGTACTGTACGAGATCCTGTTACCGGGTCTGGCTCTTGGCCACCGTGTAACAGCAATGTTTCTGGTTTAAAATTTGTCATTGTATACCTCCATATGGTTATTTTTTTACGATGGCACCGGAGATGAGGAGGATTTTTTAAGTAGAAAACAAAAACCCTCTTCAGCTAAGAAGAGGGTTGCGGTTGCAAGTTTTCCTCCCCTTATCTGCCAGATCCAAGTAAGAATCTGTAGGAATTAGCACCTTAGCAAGCTCGTCACTTACTGGTTGCCGGGCATCATAGGGCCTATCCCTCCGCCGCTCTTGATAAGAGTATGTGATTCAATTTCCATCGTTGTTACAAAGTATAAACATAGACATTTTCTCTGTCAACACTAAAATTTTATTTTTTCCGAAACTTCTGTCTGCTTCTTTACGTATTACGAACGCATACATTATTTTAACGTTAAATGATTTATTATCAAAACGTGGGGTTGATTTCCGTTCCGACTGGGCGCTTTCCTGGGGGCGTCCAGTCGGAGCGGAAATCAACTTATATACAATGGCACGTTTTAAAATGGCATCCCTAGCTTTTATTGATAAGCCTATTATTTAGAAAGGAGGACTTTTATGTTAAAAGCCATTATCATTTTTCTTCTTGTTGGTTATTTGATTGGCTGCATTCATGGCTCTAAAGTTGCTCAGTTTTTATCTGGGGTAGATTTAAAAAAGACTGGTTTTGGCAATGCAGGTGCCTCTAATGCCACGCTTTCCCTTGGATGGAAATATGGCATATTAGTCGGACTTATCGATATCGGTAAAGGTGTTGCAGCTATAATCGGTGCACATGTCTATCTTGCTGATATAACACAATTA
This sequence comes from Lysinibacillus sp. NPDC056959, assembly GCF_042674095.1. Lineage (NCBI taxonomy): Bacteria > Bacillati > Bacillota > Bacilli > Caryophanales > Bacillaceae > Lysinibacillus > Lysinibacillus sp. NPDC056959. The sequence continues at coordinate 43,017 of NZ_JBHURE010000028.1, forward strand.
ACTGAAGTACAAGTTTGGCTCTTTATCTATATCGTAGCAGCCGGTGTCATTCTAGGTCATAATTTCCCATTTTATATGGGCTTCAATGGCGGCAAAGGAACTGCTTCAATTATCGGGATATTACTCGCGATTGATTGGAAAGTTGGCTTATTTGCACTCATTTTATTTGTTATTTTTTCTTTCGTGACGAGCTTTTTAATTGTCGGTGTACTTGAATTTTATCTCGTTTTTTGTACTGCCACATATTTATGGATTCCTGGGGTCGGCCCAACGTTTATAGCCTTATTTCTTTTTAGTATAGCCATCATTTTGCATATCGAAAATATTAAACGATTGATGCTAGGAACTGAGCCTAAAGTTACCTCTGCATTCAAGAAGAAAAACTAATATCTTTTGGATATTTTTGTCTTTTCTGTGGCCGCTTATTTTCTCGTAACTGCCCATTATCGCTATAACTAGAGCGCATTTGAACACACTAGCTTTTTTTACAATAAATAGACAATTTACTTTCTTAATAAAGCATTTTACTAGTCGATGTTATAGAAAATGCTAGAAAGGATGAGAAAGTATGTCTACTTCTGAACAAGCAAAACCGAAACGTAATTTAAAGCCACTCTGGATTGCATTAGCGTTCGCATCCCTAATCATCATAACTTTTTTACCGAACAATGGCGATTTACCTGTAGCTGGACAACGGGCTTTGGCTATTTTAGCTTTCGCGGTCATCCTATGGGTTACAGAAGCAGTATCCTATCCCGTTAGCTCTGCCATGATTATTGCTCTAGTTACAGTTTTACTAGGATTAGCTCCGTCAATGGAAGATCCAACGAGAGAGCTAGGAACATCAGATGCTTTAAAATTAGCATTAAGCGGATTTAGTAATTCAGCAGTTGCACTAGTAGCCGCAGCTCTTTTCTTAGCGGCAGCCATGCAAATTACCAATTTACATAAACGTCTTGCACTATGGATTCTTTCACTAGTAGGGACAAAAACGAAAGCCATTGTCTTCGGTGCTATTTTAGTATCTATTGCACTCGCATTCTTCGTCCCTTCTGCTACTGCACGTGCAGGCGCAGTTGTACCAATTCTACTCGGAATGGTAGCGGCATTTGGTTTACCACGTGATAGTCGACTTGCTGCTTTACTTGTCATTACCTCTGTGCAAGCTGTCTCCATTTGGAATATCGGTATTAAAACGGCAGCAGCTCAAAATATGGTCGCTTTAAATTTCATTAAAGAACAATTTGGTGTGGATATTTCATGGGGTGCTTGGTTGCTTTACGCGGCTCCCTTCTCCATCATCATGTCAGTAGCTCTATTTTTCATTATGATTACACTAATTAAGCCTGAAACAAGCAATATCGAAGGTGGCCGAGAAGTAATCAAAAAACAACTAGCGGAACTTGGCCCACTAAAAGCTCCCGAAATTCGATTAATCATAACATCTGTCGTTTTACTATTTTTCTGGGCTGCTGAGGGCAAACTCCACCCATTCGATACGACAACGGTTACAATCGTTGCAATCGCCATTTTATTAATGCCCAAAATCGGGGTCTATACGTGGAAGCAAGTTGAACCGCATATTCCTTGGGGTACAATTATCGTCTTTGCAGTAGGAATTATGTTAGGAACCGTCTTGCTTAATACTAAAGGTGCATCTTGGTTATCTGATAAAGTATTCGGTTCACTCGGTTTAGATTCTATGCCAATTCTTGCAACCATTGCCCTTGTCACTTTATTCAATATTCTTATTCACTTAGGCTTTGCGAGCGCAACAAGCTTAGCATCTGCGCTAATACCAGTATTTATCGTTTTAGCTTCAACATTAACGACTAATGTCGATCAGGTTGGTTTCGTTATCGTGCAACAATTCGTTATTAGCTTCGGCTTCCTCTTACCTATTAGTGCACCGCAAAATATGCTTGCCTATGGTACAGGAGCCTTTACAACAAAGGATTTCTTAAAGTCTGGTATTCCATTAACGATCATCGGATACATCCTAGTTCTTCTATTCTCCGCAACATACTGGAAATGGATTGGATTATTGTAAAAAGAAGCTTTGGAACTTTGTTTTCTTCGGGCGCAGATCATTTCGGGGATTACCTGTTCACTTTGAAGCCTACCCGATCACTTCGTAGGCCTCCCCCGTCTATTCCACAGATACCCGAACTTTTGGGATTATGTTATTAACAATGAAAAGCCTTGAAGGAACAAATAAACTGTCCTTCAAGGCTTTTTCAATTTATTATTTCGATAAAGCTGGGTTCTTCATCGTGCCATTTTTTTCGAAATTCACATGCCATGAGAGCGCTTTTTCTAAAACATGTGGCGTATGATGTCCACCTGTTGCTTCATTGGCATCATTAAAATACTTCCATAGCTGCTCACGATATTCCGGGTGTGCACAGTTATCGATAATGAGTCCAACCCTCTCTCTTGGAGCAAGCCCACGTAAGTCTGCTACTCCCTGCTCTGTTACGATGACGTCTACATCATGCTCTGTATGGTCTACATGCGACACCATTGGAACGATACTAGAAATATTTCCGCCTTTTGCATAAGATTTTGTGACAAAAATACCTAATCGCGCATTACGCGCAAAGTCTCCAGAACCGCCGATTCCATTCATCATTTTTGTGCCAGAAACATGTGTAGAATTCACATTCCCGTAAATATCTACTTCTAATGCCGTATTAACAGAAATCAACCCGAGTCGGCGAATAATTTCTGGTTGGTTAGAAATCTCTTGCGGACGTAATACTAGTTTATCTGTATATTTTTCAAAATTACCATAAACTCTATTTCCAACTGCCTCGGAAAGTGTAATTGAAGTAGCAGATGCGAAGTTTACCTTTCCGGCATCAATTAATTCGAATACCGCGTCTTGCAATACTTCTGAATATACTTCTAAGTTCTCAAACTCAGAATCTTTAAAACCTAATAAAACGGCATTTGCTACTGAGCCTACACCCGATTGAATAGGCCTTAAGCTTGTTGTTAAACGCCCTACTTTAATTTCTTCACGTAGGAAATTTAATAAATGATTAGCCATAATATCTGTCTCTTCATCCGCAGGGACAATCGTTGATGGCGCATCTAAAATATCTGAAATTACAATGCCTTTTACTTTATTTAAATCTAGTGGTATACCAATTGTGCCAAGCCGATCGGATACATTTTGCAATGGAATTGGATCACGTTGCCCCTGTAGTCCTGGTACAAAAATATCATGGACACCTTCTAATTCATCAAGCTGAGCTACGTTCAACTCAATAATTATTTGGTCTGCCTCTTGCACAAAAATCGGAGAGTTACCAACTGAAGTTGTAGGAATTAGTAAGCCGTCTTCTGTAATAGCAGCTGCTTCAATAATCGCAAAGTCAATGGGACCGATAATACCTTGACGTACTAGCTCCGCATTATGTGATAGATGCGCATCAACGAATGTGATGTCACCACTGTTGATTTTGTTACGAATGCCGGCATCTGCTTGGAAAGGTCCACGTTTACGAATAACGCCAGCTTCTGCTAAGTATTGGTCGACTTCTGGGCCTAGTGATGCACCTGTATATACATCTACCCTGAAGTTTTCCTTTTTAGCTTTTTCCACAAGCGCAAGCGGTACCACTTTTACATCACCAGCACGAGTAAATCCACTCATCCCAAGTACCATACCATCCTTAATCCAAGACGCTGCTTCATCTGCTGATACTACCTTGCTCCGTAGCTGTTCATTACGAAGCTTTTTCGCCAACTTTTCTTCCATCCCCTATTCCTCCATCCGACTTTATTTTGTTCAACTAGATTATCCGGTTTACTCATTTTGGTATAGTCATCCATTTATTAGAAATCCAACCAAATGAACCGCCCACACATAATTCTAAACTATTCAGAATTTTTAATCTATAACTAACAAAATATTTTATTTTACGAGAAATTTTATGCACCTGCAAATTATTTAAAAATAATTTCAACATGGAAAAAATTCGATTTTGACGAAAAAGCGTGATATGCTCTTGATATATAAAAGGGAAAAGGGGATTTTTTTGATGGTTAAAGAATTATTACGCAACCACTCTTCGGTTCGTATTTATGATGGAAATCCGATTTCGAAGGAAATTATTGAAGAATTAATTGCTACTGCACAAATGGCTGCTACATCACATTTTGTACAAGCTTATAGTGTTATTTGGATCACTGATGAGGAGAAAAAAGAAAAACTAGGGTTACTCTCTGGTAATCCTCGTCAATACGAAACTTCAGGCGGTGCCTTTGTCTTTTGTGTAGATTTCAAACGTCTTCAATCAGCAGGCAAATTAGAAGGTGTAGACATCGTCGCTGATTCCGCAGAAAATGTACTTGTTGGAGTGGCCGATGTATCATTATTCGCGCAAAACTTCGTTGTGGCTGCTGAATCTATGGGATATGGAATTTGTTACATCGGTGGAGTGCGTAATAAGCTAGAGGAAATAAGCGAATTATTCCATCTACCTGACTATGTTTTCCCACTATTCGGCTTAACAATCGGGGTTCCTGCACGTCGCAATGAAGTAAAACCTCGTTTACCTGTTGCAGCAGTATTACATGAAAATGAATACAATACAGAAAAATATGAGGAGCTTTTACCAGCGTACAACGACACAATGGAAGCATACTATAATAATCGCTCATCCAATCGAAAAATTGATAACTGGACAAAGCAAATGGCTGATTTCTTAATCGAACAGCGCCGTCCTCATATTAAAGATTTCTTAGCGAAAAAGGGTTTTAATTGGAAATAACTTCATCAACAAGCTATGTGGGGTTACTATCGTATTGATAGTAACTCCACTTCTTTTATATTCTTTTCTTTGGCTTCTAAACGCAACGATAAGTTAAAGGGATTAAATCCATTAACTTTTAGACGTTTTTTATGATTACGGTATCTCCTTGTAGCTCAATTCTTTATTAGGCATTTATGTTAATATGACTATAAAGATTGTGAAGAACGACGCAGAAAGTTAGGATTTCCTGTATACAAAGAACTTTTAATATAAATAAATCGAAGGGAACTTGAATTATGATTAGATTATTTTTAGAATTAATTCGGATAATTGTAATTTTCTTAGTTCTGGGTAGTATGATGGGGGCTTTGGTGAAATTAATCTATGCGAATTTAGGGATAAATGTAGATAATACCAATGGTGGCTGGTTAGTTGGTATTTCAATTTATATTTTATTTTTTGTGTTATATAGAAATAAATTTCAATTTTCCGGATTTTATAAAGGGCCAGGAAAAGAAAAGCTTCCAAAAGAAGTTAGTAATTCTCTGATTTTATGTTCGATTCTAATGCTATTTATAGCTCCGTTCTTCAACTAAGGTTGTGCTTTAATTGGACAAGCTACAAAAGCCTTTGGAGATATACAGTGGTATGTCACATCCGTATGAACAATTTTAGGGCACACCCTATGGAAAGCTAATAATAAAGGATTAGATGACCTTGCAGAGAATACATAGTCGGTTGATAAATGAGTCAGTAGAGAAAGATAAGTGAATGTGCTTGTTGGACTAACGTGTGTGTTAATTAAAGATCATTGAGTTGCATATGCAGCTCTTTTTTTCTTAATTGAACTAACGGTACAGGTTCGGTCCATAATATGGAATAATGAAGTTTGTCATTATTTTAATGTGTAGTAGACCTAGTAACTACATTTTTTTCCTCCTATTTACTTGGAATGAATTTTTTTATTTTTTAAACAAAGAGGAGAGTCAATATGGAAATAGTATATTTTGCAGGTGGATGTTTATGGGGAGTACAAGCTTTTATAAAAACTTTACCTGGAGTTAAGTTTACGGAAGCAGGAAGGGCTAATGGAACAAGTCATACACTTGAGGGTGATTATGATGGGTACGCCGAATGTGTAAAAACAGAATTTGATCCGACAATTGTAACAATCAGAGAGTTAATGGGGTATTTCTTTGAAATCATTGATCCATACAGTTTGAATAAACAAGGACAGGATGTTGGCATGAAATACAGAACAGGAGTATATAGTGAAAAGTTTGAACACTTAAAAGAAGCGAAGGCGTTTCTTAGTGAGAGAAATGATTACAACCTTATAGTTGTTGAAGTATTACCTCTTACAAACTATATGAGAAGTGCAGAAGAACATCAAGATAGGTTAGCTAGATGTCCAAATGATTATTGTCATATTCCAGAAGAAATATTAAATAGGTATAAGTAAGTGAGATTATTAAAAGATGGTTTATGGGATTTAATCATTTTCAACGATTGGGCGCGATTGTTTAATAAGCGTCACTGTTCTTCTTAAATTAACGGTGGCTTTACTTAAAGATGGGATTCCATAGAGCTTCCATCTTTTTCTTCTTCAACTAAAGGTGCAGTTTAGTGAAATAAGAACATCGAAATCAATACTATGGATAGGAAAAAATCGTTAACACTTCATAAAGTTGCTATAGGTAGTTTTTTTAAAATAGTATTATTGAATTAAGTGTTTATTATGGAGGATTAATGAAATTATTATGAAGATAAATTATGAACAATTATATCAATTCGAAGACCCAATTAATAAAGCTTTTAGGGTTGGAAGCATAGAGGAAAAAGATACTAAAAACTCACTTCATTTATTAAGGGGAGAATTTAAACCCGACAGTATAATTCCTTTCCGGTATTATATGGGTAATTCTAAACCTTCAAGCATTATATGGTCTGGAATGTTTGATGTAATTATTAAAAAGAGCGTTGCAGAAATACTAAAGGAAAATGGGATTACAGGTTACAGATTATATGAAGTTATAGTTTACGGGAAGGCAATGGAAAAATACGATAATTATTATGGTTTAAGTATTACTGGGCGCTGTAATACTAAAGATTATTATAGAAGTAAGTTAGTTTATTTAGGATCAGCTAATGTTCCGTATCTTAAAGGTGTATATTTTGTAAACGATTATTGGGATGGTAGTGATTTCTTTGTTGAAGAACCTGATGAAAAAGGAAACTTCACTGCGAGAATTTATGTAAGCCAGAAAGTAGTAAGCTTGTTTAAGAAGTACAAAGTACAAAATATAAAATTTGAGAAATTAAGTGAAAGCACAAGCATGTTAAGATCTATTCAAATCGGAAAACAATATAAGTTACCACCAGAGTTAAGAAATATGAAGTAGTGCTTAATAATTGTATGCTGATCCTGTAAAAACTTATCAAACATTACAAAGTAATCTCTTTGATACAGGTTGTTATAACCGATTTCTCGTTATCCTACTAACCAAAAAATATTCCTATAATGAATGAAAATAAGATTTGTTCTATCTTAATACATAGAATAAACGAACTTTAAACTAGCTAATTGGGAGCTTTATTTCAATACGAGGTAGAGCCATTTCTTATTGAACTAACGGTGCAGGTTAGTTTAAGAAGACAATCCTGTACTATTTATATAAAATTAAAATAAAAACGAATCGGGGATAACGACTTGGAACTTGAATATTTTAGATTTAATGAAAAACCAATTAAAGCAATCCAACTTATGAAACTTTATAAAGATGCAGGTTGGTGGAAGGAAAGAAAAGAACAAGATATTGAAGAAATGTTAAAAAGGGAAATTTCAATTGGTGTATGGAAAGATGGTACTCTTATTGGGTTTGCAAGGGCTGTAACGGACGGAAATTTTAGGGCTTATATAGAAGACGTTGTTATACATCAAGCATATCAAAAGTCAGGCATTGGAAAGAATCTTGTATCAAAATTGTTAGACGAACTATCTCATATTGATGTTATTAGCTTGTTTTGTGAAGAACATTTAATTCCATTTTACAAAAAAAACAACTTTAAATACAGTAAATCACAATTTGTATTACATAGAAAATGATAACATCTTATAAAGCTAACGGGGGCTTTAGTCAAGTGGGAGCAAAGTCTTTTAAGACATTGCCCCTTTTACATTTAAAAGTACTTCTGATAATATTCTTTCCTTAGCCTCCCGCTTAATTGAGCGTAGATCCTAGTTGTTTCGCTTTTCTCATGCCCCATAAGACTTTGTATGACTTCTATGGGAGCTCCATTGTTCAACAAATGTGTTGCATAGCTGTGTCTAAGTTGGTGTGGATGAATTTCTTTATTGATTTCAGCACGATTTGATATCCGCTTGATGATGTATCGCATCTGGGCAACACTCATTTTATGTGGCTGCCTTACTGTCACAAAGATGGCAGGATTATTGTCAGTGCGGCTTTCGATATAACGTCTAAGCCATATGTCACAACGCGTATTAAAATAAACCTCCCTTTCCTTATCACCTTTTCCTCTAACGATTGCGGATTGATTGGACCAATTAATATGGTTCTTTTCTAAGGCAACTATTTCTCCAATTCGGCAACCAGTAGAAAACATGAATTCGAAAATAGCTTTTTCCATTGCGGAATGACAGGATTCACGAAGGTGTTCAATCTCCCGTTCGGTTAAATACTTGGGTATCCGCTTCCCTACTTTCGGTTCTTTAATTTTGGAAGTTGGATTCTTAATCAGGTATCCTTCTTCATGAGACCAACGAAAAAATGATTTCATAAAGCGGATACGGTGTGCAAGACTGGCTGGTTTTAAGTGCTTGCCGGATATAGCAAGGTATTCCTTCAGTTGATTGGTGTCAAGCAATTCCATCTCTATATCCTTAAAATAACCAATTAATAGAAAAGCCTGTAACCGGTAGGCCTTCAGCGTTTGTGGCGAAAAGCCCTCTATTCGTTTATCTGCTTCAAACAAAGTCCATGCTTTTGACAGTAACAATTCCATTCCCCCTAAAATAGTAATATAAAAGGGATTATTGCCAACTTAATAGAATTCTAGACATAGGAGTGATTGTACTAACGGCGCAGGTTAGTTGAACAAAGTCAGTATAAATTACGTAATTATTCTGGTGGATATTTATATGTTTTTAAGTGCGTGTGATTTATTAATTTAACCTCTGGTCCAAAAGAAACTTCATACGTCATTCGGTCCTTCCCTACTGGAATCCACTGTCCGCCATCAGTAGGTTCAATTTCAAATGTAATTTGCAAAATAAAGCGACGGAAACTATTTACTCTTCTAGTTTCAATAACTTCAATTTTCCATGGTGTGACATGAGGTGAAAAATCCTTTAAAATCTTAGGATAATAATAGCTATTTAAATCTTTTTCTATATAAGGAGTAAGCATTAACATAAGCATATCTTGTAATCTAAGCTGGTTAGAGTCTTGAGTTGGTTCAGATGATGAAACGGTTGTTGTTTGAAAAGATATAATTAGAACAAGGGAGAGTGTAAAAACGAGTAATATCCTTTTCATTTTCCTGAATACACCTCTTTACAGTCTTTAATTAATTGTATTATCTCCTTTATTGAATAAAGTATGTATTTATTGAATTGAGTTGTTCTTTTTTCTTTATTGAACTAAGGAGCAGGATAGTTGAAGAGTGTTGTTTAAATTGTGTTTAACAATCGGGCATATTGAGAGTGACAAGAAAACAGAATGAGTGATGCAAGGAATAAATGTTATTTACACTTTGCTGAGGGGGTACTTATGAAAATTCACTATTATTTAGGTTGGTTTGATAATTTTTTTCCAGAAGATCTGGGTAGGGTGTTACAGGAGGATATAACTGATAGAAAATCGCTGGCTATGATTAGCTCGAATCCTTCTATTTATGAAGATGATGGCGCTACTGAACGCTCGTGGCTCGATCAGGCTGGTATTATGTTTGATGAGTATCATTTAATTAATTACCGCGTACAGAAGGAAGATGCCCAAACGATAATTCAAAATGCTTCCGTCATTTTCTTGTTGGGTGGTAATATTCTTAATCAAAATGGTTTTTTGATGGAATATGAATTATCGGATTCGATAAAAAAAAGCAGCGCCGTTGTGGTGGGAGCAAGCGCTGGAGCAATCAACATGTCCGCTAAATGGTTATGCTCGAAAAACTTTGGAGATGAAATTGAAATGAGCTCTGTTTACGACGGAATCGGTCTTGACAATTTTTCCGTCCGGTCTCATTTTGACCTTGAAAATAACATTGCACTGGTTCAAAGCGAACTATCTCCCCTATCGGAAGAAATAAATATTTATGCGTCGAACAAAGATTGCGCTGTACGTGTAAAAGGAGACAAAATCGACGTTTTTGGCAATGTTTATTTAATTTCCAACTCAAAGATTCAGAAATTGGATGAAACGCTCTAGTTGTAGCAAAACGCTATGGCTTAATTGAATTAATTTCTTTATGCACCGTCTCTATTTTAAATTAAGTGAAGGAGAACTGGCGCGAGTGTTGAATATGCGTCTATTTTTTCTACTTCAACTAACGGGGTTCTTTACTTGAAGAACATTGAGCTGTTTTGGACAGCTCTTTTTTCTTATTGTACTAACGGGCCATTTAGCTCAATAAATAGTAAGAAATTCCGTAGGTTTCAAATGGTAAAATTAATTAAAATTGGAACCAATATTTATTTCGTTCGTTCTTATAGTAAGTGCAGAAATTAAAGAGGAGGTGGTAAACATTGCTCAGTAAAAAAGGGATATTATCAACATTATTTTCAGTAGTAGGACTTATTTGTGTTGCATGTTTTTATTACTTTCAACTTAATACTGCTTGGCTATTCTTCGTTGGAGTTATTATGTTCGTCATAGGAGTAATATTTAGTGTTCAGAGCTTTAAAAAAAGGGAAAAAGGATTTTGGAAGTATTCTCCTATTATTGTTTTTGGGATTTATGTCATTGGCGTTTCATTGTCAATCTTACTACTTGTGTTTATGGGCGAAAGTTGAACTACTCTCATGGAGTCTTCTGTCGGAAAATGATAAAAGGTTATATTATTTTTAAAGTTTTCCGCTTAAACTAACGGGTGACTTGTAAAATTAATAAATAAACTTTTTTCAAAACCAACAGATCTTCAGGTCCTACACCTTTGTCAACTAGCGCTCAACTAAAAATCGCAAAAAAAAGCCGAGGAATAAATCCTCGACTTTTCTAGGTGCCTAGCGACGTCCTACTCTCACAGGGGGAAGCCCCCAACTACCATCGGCGCTAAAGAGCTTAACTTCCGTGTTC
>NZ_JBHURE010000029.1:0-38789 GCF_042674095.1 Lysinibacillus sp. NPDC056959
CTGAGCCAGGATCAAACTCTCCATAAAAGAAATTTGATTAGCTCAAATTGTTTTGCTGGCATCATGTTTGATGTCCAAAATTTTGTTTCGTTCACTAACTCAAGGTTAGTTACTAAAAACTTTATTGATTACGTTTTGCTTGTTCAGTTTTCAAGGTTCATTACGTTGCTGTTTTCTTAGCAGCAACTTTTATATAATATCATGTCACAAACTTGATGTCAACAACTAATTTATTTAACTTAATTGTTTTCAGAAGTTATCTTAGCGACTCGTATAATATTACTCTCTTAATCTAAAAAGGTCAACACTTTTTCTTGAAAAAATTATAAATTTTTCATTTCATTAAGAAACTTCCTATTTAATAGTACTTCAAAAAAATTCAACAAGAGAAGCTAGGACACAATCATCGCCCCCTTTCTTTTTATTATGTTCAAGTATAAAGCCCAGAAAATTTTACTGTCCGTAAAACTTTCTGGGCTGCTTATTATTTAATTGAAGCTTTGTCTCAGCCTCTTAAATAACAATCTGTCTTATACTGCTAATCAAACTTCATCCCTTTTAATAAATCTGCGAACGCATTATTTATCGGTTCAGCTTCTTTTTCTTGCTGCTTCATGTATTTTTGCACGCTACGTTTATCTACTTTGCCGCCGCCTTCTTTTTTACGACGGGCTTCAAATGCAGATAATTTTTCACGATAACCACATTTACATACGAAAATTTGGCCATCACCTTCACCACGAAGCTCTAGCTTTTTCTTACATTGCGGGCATCGTGCGTTTGTAACACGTGATACGTTTTTACGATGACCACATTCACGATCTTGGCAGACAAGCATTTTACCTTTTTTACCGTTAACTTCAAGCATTGGCTTGCCACAATCCGGACAGGACTTTGTTGAAATATTGTCATGCTTGTATTTTTTATCACTTCCTTTAATTTCAGCGACTATTTCTTGCGTGTGCTTTTTCATTTCATTGATAAATACATCTTTTTTCAACTTACCTTTTGAAATGAGCTCAAGCTTTTGCTCCCACTCGGCTGTTGTCGCAGGAGAACGTAATTCTTCAGGCACTAAGTCAAGTAACTGACGACCTTTGGATGTAATGTAAATTTCTTTACCGCCACGCTTTTCGATTAAGAAAGAATTAAATAGCTTTTCGATAATATCCGCACGTGTTGCCACTGTCCCTAATCCACCAGTCGATTTCAATGTATCCACAAGTTTCTTATCGTTCGTTTCCATATACTTCGTAGGATTTTCCATAGCAGATAGTAATGTTGCCTCTGTAAAACGTGCTGGCGGCTTTGTTTGACCAGATGTTTGGGCAATTAGCTTTGTCTTTAACATTTGTCCTTGCTCTAAACGAGGAAGTAGTTGCTCTTTTACATCATCCGTCGATTCCTCATCATCAAAACGATTTTGGTATACTTCTTTCCAGCCAGCATTTATAACCGTTTTCCCTTTGGCAATAAATTTCTCATGTCCAATTTGAGCTTGTACAGTTAATTGCTCATATTCTTGTGCTGGGAATAATACAGCTAAAAATCGTTTTACTACTAAATCATAAATTTTACGCTCTTTATCATTGAATGCAGAAAAATTCACATAGCCCTCAGTTGGAATAATGGCATGGTGATCGGACACTTTACTGTCATCAACAAATGATTTATTCGCTTTGATCGGCTTTGTTAAAATTTTATTCGCGAATGTACGATATTCACCGATACCACACGCTTTTAGACGCTCAGGTAATGTGCCGACAATATCAGATGATAAGTAGCGAGAATCTGTACGAGGGTATGTCAGAACTTTATGAGATTCATATAGCTTTTGCATAATATTTAATGTTTCTTTAGCAGAATAACCAAATAATTTATTGGCATCTCGTTGTAATTCTGTTAGATCATAAAGACCTGGGGCAAATGATTTTTTAGGCTTGCGATCAACTGAAGCAATTTTTGCATCTTGATTGCCTAGCGCTTTAACAATAGCGTCAATTTTCTCTTTATTGAAGCTACGTGAATTACCATTTGCATCTTGCCATGTAAGCTTTAATGAATCTGTTTGTGCTTCAATACCGTAATACGTTTGTGGTTTGAAGTTTTTAATTTCATCTTCGCGTGCAGCAATAATTGCAACTGTTGGCGTTTGAACACGGCCACAATTTAGCTGTGCATTAAATCTTGTCGTTAAAGCACGTGTCGCGTTTAATCCGATATACCAATCCGCTTCAGAACGAGCAACCGCAGCAGCATATAAATTATCGTAGTTTTTACCCGGTTTTAAATTTGCAAATCCTTCTTTAATTGCTTTATCTGTAACAGATGAAATCCATAAACGTTTAATTGGCTTTTTCACATTTGCTTTGTCAATAATCCATCGAGCAACTAATTCACCTTCACGCCCAGCATCAGTAGCGACAATGATTTCATTTACATCATTACGAGTTAACTGTGATTTGACCGCATTATACTGCTTGCCCGTTTGCTTCATAACGACTAGCTTCATTCGTTCTGGCAACATCGGAAGATCTTCTAAATTCCATGTTTTATATTTATTATCGTAGGCTTCTGGATCGGCTAACGTCACTAAATGTCCTAATGCCCAAGTAACTATATATTTGTCACCTTCTAAAAACCCATTCCCTTTTTTATTACATTTCAAGACATTAGCTATATCACGTGCAACTGAAGGTTTTTCAGCAATAACTACACTTTTAACCATATATTCGTACTCCTTTACTAACTATGTAATGTCTAATATACCATAAGTTCGGGGCAAAAAATTGATTAGAGCTACCTTCTTAGTCCCCTTAATAGTCATTATCGGAGAACTGATTAGGTAAGCAAGGTAAAATGAACAAGTTCCCCACAGAGCTGGGTTTAAGGCTGTTTTCTAAAAGATTGTTGCTGTTAAAACATAAAAACAGAGTAAATCTACAAAATGTGTAGAATCAACTCTGTTTTTTTGTTTGATATTTCGTAATTCAAATATTTAACTAAAGTACCCGTTACTTCAATGAGGATTCAGTTCCTTGTTTTATCCAATCATTTATATCCTCTTCATTATGAATGATAAGTTGTCGGTGAATCTAATATGTCTATTCCACTAAGTAAAATTAGCAAATCCTAAACATTTTCATCATCAATATTAGGATTATGAGCCATCACATATAACGTTGCCCAATCGGAAACTTCTTCCCTTATCATTTCACTTATTAGAACTAATTTTAATCTTTTTATTATTTCGCTTACAGTTGGTTGCTCCATTCTACACCACCCAGCAATCCTAAACTCAAGCCCCCCTAGATAAGTACCAATCTCGTTTACATAATGAAGTGAAAAGAGCTTACACATCCAAGCTGTTGATGATAGCCAATATTTGATGATCTGTCCATTTGCCATTAATCTTCAGATTTTCTTTAGCTATACCTTCTTTTTCAAACCCTACTTTTTCTAATACACGAATAGATGCTATGTTGTCAGGCATAGCTCCTGCTTCAATTCTGTGTAGTTTTAATTCTTCAAAAGCAAAGTCGACAACAAGTTTAAGAGCTTCAGTTGTATAGCCCTTTCCATTATACCCCTTATCTAAAGTAAATCCCGTATTACAGCTTTGGAGGTCTCCCCTTGAAATTTGAGTCAATGAAATGTCTCCAATAAGTTTATCAGTTGCTTTTAAAAAGATTCCAAAGGGATATAATTGCCCTTCATCTGTTTTTTTCAATGCTTGTTGAAGGCGTTGTTTTTGATATTTCTCTGTATAAAAGGTTTCTGGGAGTAATGGGCAAACTCGTTGAAAAAATTCGCGATTTCTATTATGCAAGCTAGCTAACTCGCTGGCGTCAGAAATTTTGTAAAGTCGAAGATAAATTTGTTCCCCTACTAGTTTTATAGAACCCCTCCAATTTCTTTTTACAATCATTTTATTCAATTTATAAAAGAGTATGATGTATATTACTATTTTAATGTAAATTCTTATTGCACTATCCTGCAACGTTAGTTCAATAGGATTTAATTGTTTGAACTAAATTCTATTAAATTAGATATATTGTATTCTTTTTCTATTTGTTCATTTTTATTGTTAGTCCATGACACTGTGATTTTTTCATTATTAAACGCTTTTCTAATATCATCATCATTCAAACCCTTTGTATAAAAAACAAATTCATGGTGGTATGTTGCAAAATTTTCGCTTTCATTATCCCGACTATACCATCCACCATTCCAATATCGTGTGATGTCATCTATCCCATTCAACACTTGCGGCAGATTCTCAAATTTATACATTTCGATTTTTCTTTCTTTCACTGAATCTGTATGTTCCATATTGAAATTAAACTCAAAAATTTTAAAGTCCTCCTGCTTTGGTTCAATTAAATCTTTAGTAGCACCAATTTTTCTGTTCATCACTTACTGGAGAAACTTTGGCTTCAATTTCTATCAGTGGTGCTTTATCATTACATGCTGTTAGTAACACTAAACAAACTAATACAGAGAAAATCAAACTTAATTTTTTCATAATCACACTCCAATATATTCAATATTTAAATATCCAAATGATAACATTAACTCCTCACCTAAACTTCTCCGTTAGTTGAATAGCAGCAATTTAGAAAATTACCTAATTTAAAGAGCAAATTCACATTAATTGTGAATTTGCTCTTCTTTTCAATGCTTCAAATAAAAATATCGAAATGAACTGCATACTCAAACGCTCAAAACATATGTTGAGTTAACAGAATGTTCACAAATTTGAAAGGGGATAAATGAATGGATGCTCGAACTTTCAGACCTCGGAATGTGATTTTTATGACGATCGTTGTTTTTGTATCGATGTTAATTGGTTATGGTATATATATTAATTTTATTGATGTTCCTTTCCCATGACGATCTTACTTCTTTAACTGAGTTAACAAGTATGTTCGGTTATCTAGTATGCGCTGATCTTTTGGCTTATATTTACGTGCTTCCTCATTATGCTGATGTGCATTTTCAAAGAGACGCAAGCGATTGTATAACAAACTTAACTGGAAATGCGGATGCCATGTGGAATAAGCATGCTTTTGAATGCCCATTGTTTGTTCTATAGGCTGATGTAATGCTTGTGAATACCAGTAAATAGCCTCTTTATTTTTCATTTGCTCCATAAAAAAATGACCGATTCGACAGCATGTTTCTGGTCTTGGTCGATCATATAATAATGATTGTAAAATAGCTTGAGTTGCTTGTTTTGCATCATTTAGCTGTTGGTAGCAATCCGCTAAATTTAAGCAAGCTTCGATATGTTCGTCAGCAGTACCTTTTGTAGAATCAAGGAAACTAGTATAGTGATTGATCGCTTCTAAAAATCGTTGATGCAATTTTAGTTCATTTGCGTAATGAAATGTTTCTCTAGCTGAAAACGGGTGCCCGTCTTTCTTTAAACGCTCATAAATATTAATATTGCGATGTATATCAATTTTTCTTGGCAAATGTGTAACGGCTATATCGCTATGATAGAGCTGGCCTGTTACATCTAAATACTCATGGACGGCACCTTGCCACTGAAAATTACGATCACGTTTTACGAGACGAAATCTTTTTTCACTTGATTCTACACAGCCATCTGCATCGAGCGTTACATAATAGTCCATGGAAACAGCATCGACGTTAGGATGATATAACGATTGCTTAAGTTGTAGAAATTTCCGCTGATGTTCTGTTGTGATTACATCATCTGCATCGAGCCATAAAATAAAATCTTTCGTAGCTTGCTGAAAGGAAAAGTTACGGGCTTTCGCAAAGTCATCACACCAGGTAAAGTCGAAAATTCGAGAGGTATAGCTTCGGACGATATCTTTTGTACGATCAGTTGAGCCTGTATCAATAATATTGATTTCATCCACTAAATGTTGAACGGAATCTAAGCATCTTTCAATAATACATTCTTCATTTTTGACAATCATACATAAACTAATCGTAAACATCGGTCCCCTCCTTTTTTTGTAATAATATATGCGAGCTTAAAAATTTATAGAGGTCTTTTACCATTTTATCGCCTTACTTTTTGAATTTATCGCCCAACTACCTAAAAAAGCACAAAAAACGAACGCTTTACACGTTCGTTTTTGTTTTATAAGTATTTCTTACGCCACTCTAGTTGTTCTTTTTCTGTGAGCTGTTGTTCTAGATGTGGATCCCATTGGTTTAACAGCGCATTCCATACACGAACGAACATAATATCTTGTTCTTTATCGTGTAGGACAAATTCGAGGCACGGGCTATCATTAATTTGTTTAGCGTCGGTTTGCACAATTTTTGAAACTATTTTTTGCGAAGCTCCAACGCCAGCTTCTTCGCTATCCTCTTGCTGTAACGCTTCTATTAACATAGCTTCGTCGAATTGCTCCTGCTTCTCAGCCTCTTCATCCACATAACGATAGAGCTCTGGTAGATTATCATATTCTTCGATATTGCCTTCATCGACAGCAAGAAATGCAAGATGGCATGGGCTATAGTAAAGGTTAGCCATTTCTACATCTAGCTCCTCCTCGAAGATGCCACGTTCCAGTTGCTGCTGTCCTTTAGATGTTAATCGATAGAAGCCTTCCTCTTGCTCAATAAGACTTACTCGAGTCATTAATGATACTAAATCCTCAATAAATAATGGATCGACGAGCAATAACTCACTTAAATCTTGTGCACTTGCAAAATCTGCTTCCTGTATGCTGATTAACAGCATAGTCATCAAGACATCCATAGTGGAACGTCGAACGGGCTCATAAGTTACTTCTACTGTTCGAATCGGGATGCACCATTCATCGGTTTTGACGATTTTAATATTTCGATTTTGCTGAAGTTCACGCATTAAGCGCTGCTGCAGTTTTGACAATCTACATCACCTGTCCTTCATGATTACGCAAGCCGTTATAAGATTTCACTGTATCTAACAGATTGCTGTACATCTCTCGTGTATCTGGATGCTTCGCACGTTTAGTAAACATTTCAGCACTTCCGACAAGTAGTAATAGCTCACGGGCACGAGATAAGGCAACGTTTAAGCGTCGATAATCTTTTGCAAAGCCAACGTCTCCCCCTTTAGGCGTATTACGTACCATACTCACTAATATGACGTCCATCTCCATACCTTGGAACTTATCGACTGTCCCGGTTCTAAATTGAAGATGTGGTAGCTGTAATTCCTGTTGCAGAAGGCGATTAATTTTCTTTACTTGCTCCCCATAGAAACTAATAACCCCAACGCTTTTTTGTGCATCCTGAGGCATGCGTCCGGCTGCTTTAGCTTCGATAACAGCCTTATTCAAATCAGTTAAAATACGTCGAATTGTTTGTAATTCACCTTCATTATAACGACTCGTTCCGCCCTTTACCTGCTCCTCTAAATAAGGTTTTTCAGTTGGAATATCGACCCATAGCAAATGATCATCCCGGTTAACAAATTGTCCTTCTAAGCAATGGTCTCGCGCTGCATCTGAATCTGGTAAACCACATTGCAAGCCATTTTCCTCTTTCGCGTAAAACGGTGTAATACTGTGCATAATTTTCTCATGCATTCGGTACTGCAATGCCAGCATTTGCTTATGCGTTTGCGGTAAGTTATTAAATAAACGTTCAAACAACGATTCACGCAGCAAATTTTTCAATTCTTGCGCGCCATCAAAGTTTGGATTTTCATCAAGCATCGCCTTTAACGTTTCCTCCAACGTATCATCTCCAAGTAATGGAGGTAGCTGATGATGATCGCCCACTAATATAATTTTCTTACCTTTCAGCATTGGCAATAATAGTTCTGGTGGTGTGGCCTTTGATACTTCATCAATAATGACAACATCAAATGTCGGATAGTTCTCCATAAATTCCTTACTTGCTGAAGCCACACATGTTGTACCAATAACATTCGCGTGACGCACATATAATTTTCGAATTTCATCTAAATCATATTCAGTAGCATTTTGCAGCTTGTCACGCCATTGCTCTTGTATTTTTTTTCGAAGAGGAAGCTGCTTCTCCTTGCGCTGTAATTCCTCCATCGCTACTTTGGAGGATGCAATTGCTTCCTCTACTTCCTCGGAAGTGCGCTCCGGTGTTGATTGTAGGAGTTTGGTGCAAGCTGTGAGCTGCTTTTCTTTCTTTAACCCAGCTATATTAATTTCTTTTATATTTTCCTCTAATTGTGTGAGCTGCTGTTCAATCTCTTGTAAGCTAGTCTGCGCTGTTTGAAGTGCCGCTTTCTTTGGTAGGAGCTGTGTATTAGCCTGCTCAACTGCCTCCAGCTGTTGACGTACTGTTTGAAGAGAAGATTTCTCTTGGGATACAAGTATTTTTAAATGCTCTACAGACTCTTCTGGTTCAGTATCCATTTGAAATGTTTCAGCTAGTTGCTGAAGTCGTTCTGTATGCTGTAAATACGGCTGCAGTTGTCGCTGTATGCTTTGAACGTCAAAGCTTGTAATCGCGCATTCTTGATGTATTAAGCCGCCAATACCTTTACGTAAGGACTCAAATTCCTGATTTTTATGGTCTTGTTGTTGCTTCAACGCTACACCTTTTTGCCAAACAAAATCTCGACGCATATATAAACCGAGCAAGAAACTCTCAAGTTGCTCGGCAGATGGTGTTTGATCATCTTGAAAGGCTGTATTGAGCTGGGCAAAAACACCTGTTAGATTTTGCAACGAAAACGATTGAACAGGCTGCAATTTACTTTTAGCAAGGGCACGTTCTTTTTCTTCTTCCGATACTAACGCCTCAAGTTTTGCGATCGCCTTTTGTAGACGTGAATTGATAGTTGCCCATGCGTCTAAATCTTTAGCATCCTCTAAATGCTGTAAACGACTTATTTGCTGTGACAGCACATAAGATGGGCGAATTTGATAGTGCTGTAAAAATCGTTCGATTCGCTCATAGGATGTTAAATTACCGATGTATTTTTCGGCTTCCTTCATTAATCGAAGGCGATTATTTTCCTCTTCATATTTCAATTGTATATCTTTGAATTGCACTGCTAGATGTTGCTTTTGCTCTTGCAGCTCCTTATATTGAGCAGCCGCTTCCAATTGCTCCATCTTTTGAGTAGTTTCTTCTATAGTAAGCTTCAGTTGCTCGATAGACGGACTTTCAGCAAGAGTCTGCTCAAGCGTCTTTACAGCAGGCTCGATTTGCGCCAGCTGTTTTTCGTAATGCTCTTTATGTGCCTCATTCTCCTGCTGCTCGGTTTTTGCAGCCTTTAACTCTTTTTTTAACGCTTGTATTTCTTGCTGTAAAATGGGCTCGTCAATTGCGGCCTGTTCTTTTGCAGCTATTTCCTTTGTTAGCTCCTCAAGCCATGCCTCAAGCTTTTCTAGCTCTTCTTCAGCCTTGGTAATACTAGATTTTAGTTCCTGTTCACGTTCTGTAAAGGCTATGATTTCCTCTTCAATTGCTGCGAGAGTTTGCTCACGCCACTGAAGCGCAACATTTTCCTCAATAAATTTTTTACCTTCTTCTTCAATGCTTTCCGTTCTACCATAGCGTAAAATTCGAATTTCTTGATTAGAAAGAAGTCGACCTAATGCATTGTCCACGGCTAGATTTGATTGTGAAGCTACAAGTGTTTTTAAACCAGCCTTCACATTTTGCTGACAAATTTCAGAAATAACGGTTGTTTTCCCTGTGCCAGGAGGTCCTTGAATGACAAACAAATCTTCAACAGACAATGCGCCTAAAACAGCTCGTCGCTGATACTCGTTTAAATTATTGTGAAAAACAATATCTTCTCGTAGCTTAGATGTTCGAACTGTAGGACGCTTTTCAAATAGTATAGTCTCTAAATTAGGGTTAACGGCCTCGCCCTTTTCTAGCTTTGTAAAGCCATTGCGTAATCGTCTAATTTGACTCAATGTCGCAAAATTACTAAAGCTCGCTTGCTTCGAACGAAGGTTCAGCTGACCTTTACGTGCTAAATCTTGCACAAAAGGCTTTAAGTCAATTTCTATTGTCTGCTTCCCTGCATTAGATTTTAATACTTGTCCAATTTCCCCGCGCACTCCTTGAATGTTCACGCTTAACCCTTCAAGCTTCTTCCATTCCTTCGATTTTATATAAGGGCAGACTATTGTAAGCCTAGTAAAATCTTCATTATAATAGCTTTGCTTAAATTCTGTATGAATGTCATCAACGGTCGCATCACGTTCTTGAATTTTTAAAAAGCCTTCCCAGCTCGAGATGCGCTTTTTCACATATTCGGTGCGCTCTTCGGCTATTGGTAGCCCTCTTATTTTTGTATGAAGATCAAGCGGAATCCCTGCTCCATTATTAGGTCTTGTGACAAATTGTAATGCTGCTGGTAAGCGTCGATTTGTATTGATGGGGCCTCGCATATGTACAAAACGAAGATTTGTAGCTAGCAACCCTTCAACCTTTAGCACACAATCCATAATGGCTGTTTTCTCAGCAAGGACGTCCGTTAACTTTTCATTTTGCTCTGCATTAAAATAAATCGATAAAAACGTCTCACCAATTGTTTTAGCTTTGCGCTTTTCGATATAGACGGTAAATGCTTTTTGTAAGGCAAAAAAGGCATGCTCGTTTGCTGAGCATTCCTCTACCGCTTCCTTCGCCTTATTCGTCAATATGAGATTACAGCGTTGTTTTTCTAGTACAGCGATGTCCTGCATGAGCATCCCTCCCTTCCGATTCACTAAAATTATATTTTATCACATCGCGAGAGGATACTTGAAAAGAAAAATCCCCTGCACAGTGATTTCCTTCCACCGCACAAGGGATAAATATCTTATTAATGTTGATCGATCGGTTCTTTCGGCAATGTTTTGCTCATTTCACAATATTGCACAAAAACACGAGCCAATTCACGTAAACGATTATGAACATCTTCGTCTACAATATTATTATCTGCATCAAAATGAGATGTGTGTGTATATACATAGTTCGGAGTCACAAGTGCACGGAAGTAGTCTAAAATTGGCTTTAACTGATTTTCTACTACTAAATGGTGTTGATATGTGCCACCATTAGCCACGATAGATACTGGCTTATAACGCATTGTTTTTGGATGCAAGAAATCAAATGCATTTTTCAAAACGCCTGGAATAGATGCTTGGAAAATCGGTGTAGCGATAATATACGCATCCGCTTCCTCAAACTTTTGAATCATTTCCTTCATGTCATCATTTAACGGTGAACCATCTACAATTTGATGCTTATATTGACTAAAATGCATAATTTCTAATTCGAAACTAGCATCTAATTCTTTAATATAATGCTCCACTTGCTCTAAAATAGCACCAGTTTTACGACCAAACATCGTGCCATCAACGAGTAATATTTTCATTTTCCTTTTGCCTCCACATTCAACTTCTACAATAATATTGTAACAAATGAAAAGAGGCACGAAAAGAATTGTAGTAAATAAAACCGTAAATTCAGTCTTTAGGCGGAATGTGGTCTACACAAGAAATATCGCTTCAGAAAAAAGATATTGGTGGGCGATTACTTGTTATTAAAATAATATTTAGCCATAAAGTGGGGTTGATTTCCGTTCCGACCATGCGCTTCGTTGTTGCTGTCGCTACTTCACCTTGCTTCCGCGGGTATTCACCTGCTTCCGCGGGTATTCACCCTGCTTCCGCGGGTATTCGCCTTGCTTCCGCGGGTATTCACCTTGCTTCCGCGGGTATTCACCTTGCTTCTGCGGGTATTCGCGCTTCCGCGGGTATTCACCCTGCTTCCGCGGGTATTCACCTTGCTTCCGCAGGTATTCACCTTGCTTCCGCGGGTATTCACTTCGCTTCCGCGGGTATTCACCCTGCTTCCGCGGGTATTCGCTTTGCTTCCGCGGGTATTCACTTCACTTCCGCGGGTATTCACCTTGCTTCCGCGGGTATTCACCTCGCTTCCGCGGGTATTCACCTTGCTTCCGCGGGTATTCACCTTGCTTCCGCAGGTATTCACCTTGCTTCCGCGGGTATTCGCCTTGCTTCCGCGGGTATTCACCCCGCTTCCGCGGGTATTTACCTCGCTTCCGCGGGTATTCACCTTGCTTCCACGGGTATTCGCTTTGCTTCTGCGGGTATTCGCGCTTCCGCGGGTATTCACCCTGCTTCCGCGGGTATTCGCCTTGCTTCCGCGGGTATTCACCTTGCTTCCGCGGGTATTCACTTCACTTCCGCGGGTATTCACCTCGCTTCTGCGGGTATTCACCCTGCTTCCGCGGGTATTCACGCTTCCGCGGCTTCCGCGGATATTCCCCTACTCTGCTCAAGTATTCACTTTACTTTCCTAATAATGTATGGACGTTCAAATAGTTAGAGCTATAAAAGAAAACGCCCAACCAGTATAGTTAGGCGGTCTCATCTGTGATGCTAATCCCTGAGTACTCGCCCAGTCGTAACGAAGATCAGCTTTGTCTGCATTGAATACATTTTTAAAAATAATTCCCAATCTTTGATGATGAACCTTTATTTATCCCTACGATGTTGGAAATTTACCTCTTTATCTACAACTGTTTCCGCTATTTTATATTTATCTCGATTAATCACGACTTCTTGATTTACTTTATCTCCTTCATCGCTGGTACTCGATAATTTGCGTTTCTCCCAATTAAATAAATTCTCTCTTGAAACGTCCTCATTCTGCGTTTCGGGAAAATCTAACTGAGCCAACTCCTGTGATGGATAAATGGTAACCGACTGTTTATCGCCGTACAGTGCAATAACGATCATCGCCTTCGCAACTTGGGAAGCTTCTATAGCTCTTGAACGTTTTAATGGTCCAACTAATAGCGGTTTTGCTAACTTTAAAACCTTCTCTCCCGCCTTTTCACCTAAGCGAAACTCTTCTCTCTCTCCAACCAATAAAGATGGGCGAATAATAGAAAGTCTTTGTAGGCCTAGCTCCATAAGATCGTGTTCAAGCTTTCCTTTTACTCGATTATAGTAAAATGGAGATTTTTCATTTGCCCCCATTGCTGTAATGACTAGCATATGTGGGATTCCCCGTTTTTTGGCTAACGAGGCCATCGTTAGTGGATATTCAAAATCAACTTTTTCGAATTGCTCACGAGATCCTGCCTTTTTTATTGTTGTTCCTATACAACAATAAAGCTCATGTGCAAGTTCGATATCTTTTTCCTCTAAAGTATCTAAATTACGAATTTTCACTTCTAGCTTTGGATGCGTAAATGCTGGCGCTCTTCGTGCAATCACCGTAACTGAAACATATTCATCATTTTCACATAATTGTTCTACAAGAGAGGTACCTGTTAATCCTGTAGCCCCTACAACAATCGCTGCGCGCATTCCCATTAGTTGTACCCCCTTCTAAGCTCATTTGCTCCAGAAACCATATTGCTGGAACAAAGCTTCTATTTTTGCTAATAAAACTAAAACAATCCTATATGTACTTTCTCGCAAACTCTACTTTATTTATCGGTCAAAAAAGGAGCTCTTACTCATTTAATTTGTAGAAGTTTGAAAAACTATTTAGAGCTATAATTTATCTAATCCTAATTTTTTACACATACTTGCCCATCATTCACCATAATTTAAATAGACGGATGAAAGGATGGGATACATTTGCAAAACGAAACTCAACCAATGGAACTAAATAAGACGATTGTCTTCATTATTGAAAGTTGTATTGATAAAGGGCTGTATCCTTTTGAACGGGTTGCAACGCTAGCAAAGCTACTTGCAAATGAACAAGTTTTCATATTTGTAAAGACCCCTTCAAATGATGGGATTCAAATTTTAATGAATGACAATCTCTCGCCAATTTTATTTGAACATTTCGATGAGCTACCCAAGCAAATGAAAGGTATTCAGCCAGATTTAATTGTAAGAGATGGCCGTAACTCTGAAAGCTGGCAAGTACAAAATTTACGACCGTTCTGCAAATCAATCCTCCATTTTGATGATTTAGGTGAGGGTGGTCAAGCCTGTGACTGTGTATTGCTAGCACTCTATCAAGAAGTTAAAGATTATTTACCCTCTCATTATATTGGTGGGAGCTTCAATTTTGCATTACCAGAAGCTTATCAAAATTTTGAGGATCGACCAGATAATAAAATACCCGAAAACCCACCTCATATCGTTGTTGCTTTTGAGGATGGGGACGAGCATAACTTAACCTACCGTACTCTTCGACACTTAACGCAGCTACAAATTCCACTACAAATTACAGTGATGATAGATGATAGCTATCGACATGCAACAGATGATTTGCAAATGATGGTACTTAGTCGTCGTAACACTGCCATTCTTCGTGATAAAAACGCACTCCTAAAACTATTACCAAAAGCAGATGTTATTATTTGTAATGCTAACTATACACCTTATAAAATTGCCTCTTATGGTGTACCCTGTATTACACTTGCACAAACTGAGGCTGAACTATTACATGCCTTCCCTCGCGAACATAATGGCTTCATTCACCTTGGACTTGGTCGCAAAATGAAACAATCACAAATTCAAAACGCTGTCATGGAATTTTTATTACATGAGGCTCGAAGTGAACGGGCTGTTAAAAAACAACGACAGCTCAATCTTGCAAGTAACAATGAAGCACTACAGTCCTTACTTTTAGATTTCGCTTACGATCGACATAATATCGCTTCTACTTAGTGATTCTTTGAAGGTGGATATGATACAATATAGAAGAATTTCATCTTTAATTACAGAAGTGGATTCAAGCAACATAAGTACCCGATTGATAGTAACTAATAAGCGGTGGGGGATAAAAACCTCCATCGCTTTTACACGCATTCGTTATACAACTAAACACATAAAGGAGCAATTATCATGCCATCAAAAAGTGATATTGAATATCAAATTAAAGAGCTAAAAATGGATTATATGAATTTACAAGGCGACATTGAGAAGCT
The DNA here is from genome assembly GCF_042674095.1 of Lysinibacillus sp. NPDC056959. Taxonomy (NCBI): domain Bacteria; kingdom Bacillati; phylum Bacillota; class Bacilli; order Caryophanales; family Bacillaceae; genus Lysinibacillus; species Lysinibacillus sp. NPDC056959. The sequence continues at coordinate 14,885 of NZ_JBHURE010000029.1, forward strand.
TGAATCTACAGGTCATAATGATCAAGTAGCAAAAGCAGAGCAACGCCTTGCAAATATGGAAGCAACGCTAGCAGAGTTAAATAAACAATTAGCAGAACTATAAAAATGATATTGGCGGTCATAAAAAAGCTTAGGCCGCTATCTCGGAGGAACATATATGGCAATATTAACAGTTGAAAATTTAGGTCATTCATTCGGTGACCGCACGCTTTTTAAAGATGTCTCTTTTCGTCTAGTTGAAGGTGATCATATTGGTCTAGTAGGTGCAAACGGTGTTGGTAAGTCAACATTAATGGGCATCATTACGGGTCAAGCAATCCACGATACTGGTAAAGTTGAATGGCTTCCAGGAACGCATTACGGCTATTTAGATCAGCATACTGTACTGACAGCTGGCCGCACTATGCGTGATGCACTACGTGACGCCTTCCTTCCTTTATATAAAAAAGAAGAAGAGCTTAATGATATTACAGGAAAAATGGCTGAAGCGACACCAGAAGAATTAGAAGAATTACTAGAGCAAATGGCTGAGGTGCAAGATGCTCTGGATGCAGGGGATTTTTATTCTCTTGATATGAAGATTGATGAGGTTGCACGTGGTCTTGGTCTTGATGCAATCGGCTTGGACCGTGACGTTGCTGCTCTTTCCGGTGGTCAACGTACAAAGGTATTACTAGCTAAGCTATTACTTGAAAAACCAAAAGTATTATTACTAGATGAGCCGACAAACTATCTTGATGAAGAGCATATTACATGGTTGAAAAACTATTTAAAGAACTATCCACACGCTTTCTTATTAATTTCGCATGATACAGAATTTATGAATGAAACGGTGGATGTTATTTTCCAACTAGAATTTTCAAAATTAACTCGCTATACGGCGACATATGAAAAGTTTTTAGAGCTTGCTGAAATCAATAAACGTCAGCATATCGATGCTTATGAAAAACAACAGGAATTCATTAAAAAACAAGAAGATTTTATTGCGAAAAATAAAGCGCGCTACTCAACTACTGGTCGTGCAAAATCTCGCTCCAAGCAGCTTGACCGCTTAGAGCGTATCGACCGTCCTGAAACAGCTGTAAAGCCTGAATTCGGCTTTAAAGAGGCACGTTCTTCTGGTCGTTATGTAGTAGAGGCTGAAAACTTAGTCATTGGATACGACAAAGACAAGCCATTACTTCCTCCACTTACATTTGCTATTGAACGTGGGGAAAAAATTGCTCTAGTCGGTATGAATGGTGTCGGTAAATCAACATTATTAAAAACGATGTTAGGCAAAATAAATCCGCTAGATGGAAAAGTGATTCGTGGTGACTATCTTTACCCATCTTACTTCGAACAAGAAGTAAAAGCTGAAAAAATTACACCTATTGATGATGTGTGGAATGCCTTCCCTTCTATGGAGCAAGCACAAGTACGTGCAGCATTAGCACGCGCAGGACTAAAAACGGATCATATTACTCGCCCACTTAATTCTTTATCTGGTGGTGAGCAAGCAAAGGTACGTTTATGTAAGCTCATGATGGATGAAGCAAACTGGCTTTTATTTGACGAACCGACAAACCACTTGGATGTCGATGCAAAAGACGAACTAAAGCGTGCCATGAAAGAATTTAAAGGCACAATCGTATTAGTAAGCCATGAACCTGATTTCTATGAAGGTTTAGCGACAAAAGTTTGGAATGTCCAAGACTGGTTTACTTCAGGACAACAAAACTAAAAATAGTATTAATGAGGGCCGCTTCCGCTATGATTTTTTTGATCATTCGGAGCTGCCTTCTTTTTTGCTTGAAACTCATACTGGGCTTAATGGATTATTTCACGTTGAATTTTAATAGAATATCTTTCTTCAGCCTTTCTTTGAACACTTTCTCATCTTTGTTTGTTGGAATGTCCTGTGCATCGCCGCCATCTAGGTTGAACTTACCGTTGTTCATATTGATAATGCTATAGCCGCCCATGCCGTTGTTCGCCAGGAACATGATATAGCGTCTGCCTTGCTTCATCTCGCGGTATCCATCTGTTGTAACTTTTGTTTGTTGTTTGTCAGCTTCCGTGATAATACCAACCGGTTCAATCACTTCCATTTGTGAGCCGATGTTTATTCCTTCAGGTTGCTTTATTATGCGCTCGATGTTTAGTTTTGTTAGCGTATAGAAGTCTTGGAGCGTGCCGTCTTCGAACTTCGTAGATCGATGCTCGCGGTTAGTAAAGTCATCTATAGGGGATGCGACGAGAATAATATCTGCACCTTGGCTGAGCTCATCAGCCGTTTCATACCCAATATAATTAGCTTGAATATCAACCGTACGTATGCTGTCCGTTGCTGATTCGGTGACATCAACCGTATGTTGTTCAGAATCAGGTGTTGTACTATTTTGAACAACATCATTATTAACTAAAGATAATATTCCAATAGATACAAGTAAACTAGCAGCTACAACGATACCTTTCACATTTTTGCTTTTTCTATTTCTTTGCCTTTCGTTCTTCGCTTTTAAAATGCCCATTTCACTCCTCTTATGAAGTTCTTTTGGGATATCAATTTTTTCAACCTCTTGTTTTATTTTATTACTCATTCATACGATCTCCTTCAAAGTATTTATTTCTAAGTTTCTTTATAGCTCTATATAAAACCGATTTTGCGGTTCCTAACGGCATATCTAACAACTCGGCAATTTCTTTAAAGGTATGATTTTGATAAAACCTTAAAAGTACGACACTCTTTTCATCCACCTCCAAACCATCTATCAAGTCTTGTAATGATAAAGAAAGAGGAATATCTTCTTCTTCGGTTTCAATGAACTCCTCGTATTCTGGTCTTATTAAAACCACCTTACTATTTTTTAAAATTAAATTGATTGCACAGTTCATCGTAATTTTCATCAGCCAGGTTTTAAAATATTCTGGGTTGTTCAATGTATCTATCTTTTTAAATGATTGATATGCTACTTCTTGAACGACGTCTAAAGCATCTTCTTTGTTTTTGACATATACATAAGCCACTCGATAAATTTCTACCTCATATTGCTGAAAAAGCGTTAAAAAGGCTTCGTCATTCCCTTTTTGAGCTTTTTTCACTAATCGTATAATTGTAGTTTCCCCTCTCTTCTTTTTTCCTACCCTTTATAGACAATCGAAAGTTTAAATTGGCTTAAGCTTTTTTGATTTTTTTATAAAGTAACCTGAATAGACTTACTAGTTATCCGAGCTGTTACCTACATGAGCAATCCTCCCCCCTACCCAAAGAACAAAAAAATTTATTTATCTATGCATAAAAACCTGCATCCAATCATAAAAATAATGAGTGGATAAACAATATATCTATTATCTATAAATCAGACTATTTCTCTCTCTATTAAAACTGCTCTCTTCATTCTATGAGCATCTATTGTTAAGGCTTAGCGAAACTTACATCATTGTAAGCTTAATTCGCGAAACTTTTCGCTCTTTTGTGCGTATATTTTAGTGTAATAAAAAAAATGTTATTTCTAGTTAAATTTTTAAAAATAAATATTGATTTATATATAGCTTACTAGTAAGATATATGTATAACCTATTTAACTTACTAATAAGATATATATTAAATATAATCCTAAAAAAGAAAGCGGGGAATGAAGAATGACAGTTACAATTTATACACAAGCGAGCTGTTCTTCATCCAGAAAAGCATTAAAATGGTTAAAAGATCACAACATCGAATATAAAGAAAAACGTATTACATCACATCCACTAACACTTGCTGAATTTAAAGAGATTTTAAGCATGACAGAAGATGGAACAGATGAAATTATTGCAACTAACTCAAATGATTTTAAAAATTTAAATATTGATATTGATCAGCTCTCTATCCAAGAGTTGTTTGCCATCATCCAAGCTCATCCAAGAATGTTACGAAGCCCAATCTTAATTGATGAAAAACGTATTCAAGTTGGGTACAATGAGATGGACATTCGCCGTTTTATTCCACGCAAAGTCCGTGCCTATGAGTTAAACGCGATGACAAGATTAGCACAAGAAAGTTAAAACAGTTTTGGAGTTGACCTTATATGGATCAAGAAAAACAAATAGCCATTACCTCTTTGTTTGAAGTAGTATCTTCCATTGAGCGTAAGTGGGCAAACGAGTGGAATAATCATAATGTACTCGGCTTTTCAAAATCCCATATTTTAATTTTAGACTACTTATCGCAGGAGGGACCAAAGCGCCCTTCTGCCATTGCTGATCGGTTAAAAGTGACAACAGGTGGTGTCACTGTTTTAACAACTAAGCTCATTAATGCTGGCTTTATTGAAAAAACACAGCATGCAACAGATCGACGAGCTTCTCAATTGAAAATTACAGCTGATGGCGAAGATATTTTAGAAGAGTCCCGTCAGCAAGTTAACGAACTTATACAAAATATGTTTGGTATGCTGTCAGCTGAGGAAGTCCAAACATTACGTAATATTTTTTCGAAATTACTCAACGCTGAACCTAATCGATATGAGTAAACACTTCATTTTCACACCGTAAAAAGTTAGACAAGCATCTAACTTTTTACGGTGTTTTTCTGTTAGCTCAATTTTTTGGTAACCTCCCCTTCCCCTTTCGTTTGTACATCATTAAAAGGGTGAAGATTTCTCCTCACCCTTAAGCTTTATCTCAAATTATGCCTCGGCATAATTGCATCCGGGATCCACATTCATCTCACTAAACTAGATTTGGCGCTTTCACTTCTTCTGGAATACCACATTCATACTGTTTCCCAGCTTTTAAATTCTCAAATTCCCCCTTCGCTTTTTTTATTACATCAGGATTTAGTAAGGAATCCAGCGCAGCTCCTGCCATTGCTTTTGCCGCATAATGCATTCCTTTCATGCCGAGTGAAGATCCAAAAGCAGCAGTTGCTTGCCAAGTATGCACTTGGACCCCATATGGAGCACAAGTTGTAAATACCTGACCAAGGGGCGCTATCCACGAAACGTCTCCTAAATCGCTAGAACCTTGCATGGATTGGCGAAAAGTTTGTGGCAAATGAAATACTTGCTCCACCAATACCTCCTTACTTATTTCATTTGGTACAAATGATTGCTGGGCGGTACCTGCAAGAACAGAAGGGTCTAATGAAGCCTGTAGCGCCTTTGCAAAAGTAAGCTCGGCCTCTGTAAAGGATAATGGCGGTAGCTCGTTCCATTGCGCCAACATTTGCTCATTTAATGTGAGGTTCGGTAATGTATCGTAACACCCTGCCTTCAGCTCCCAATGCACTTCTGTTTCTGTCATCATCGCTGCCCCTTTCGCCACCTTAATGAGTCTGCGTTCTAAATCTTTGACAGCATCACGATTTGCTCCGCGTAGGTAATAATAGACACTCGCTTTATCTGGAACAATATTTGGTGCTAAGCCACCATTTGTAATTTGATAATGAATTCGAGATCCGTCTGGTACATGCTCGCGTAAATAATTGGCTCCAACATTTGTGATTTCAACAGCATCAAGCGCACTTCTCCCTAAATGTGGCGCACCAGCAGCATGTGCTGTCCGACCTGAAAAATAAAATTCAATGGCAGTGAGTGCTTGCATAGAGAAGTTCGCTGTCACGTTGAACGTCCATGGATGCCACGTATAGACAACATCTAAATCATCAAAAACACCAGCACGTGCCATATACGATTTTCCAGATAACAATTCCTCTGCTGGACAACCATAATAGCGGATCGTTCCTTGTATATCGTGGAGCGTCATCACTTCTTTTAAGGCAACTGCAGCTTCTACCCCAGCCGTTCCTAATAAATTGTGACCGCAGCCATGCCCAGATGCCCCCTCCTCCACTGGAGAATATGACGAACTGACTTGCTGCGATAACCCTGGAAGTGCATCAAACTCTCCTAAAAATCCGATGATTGGACTCCCTGAACCCCACTGTGCATAAAAGGCAGTTTGTACATCGCCAATCGGTGTAACAATTTCAAACCCTTCTTTTTTTAGAGCTTCTTGTTGCAGCGAAGACGCAAATGTCTCTTCATAGCCTAACTGAGGATTTTCCCAAATTTGCTTTGCCATATGACTAAACGTTTCTTCATTTTCTTGTATCCACTCAAATAGTTGTTGTTTCACAGTTCGTATCCCTCCACAGATTTTATAGTTGTTTGTTGTTGATGGTTAACTGGTAAAGTAATAGCGATTACAGCCGCAATGACACACATAATGGCTAAAAATATAAACGATGTTTTAAAGGAACCACCCGATGCATTAATTAAATAACCCATAATTGTTGGCGAAATAATCCCTGCTGCTTGTCCACCAAAATTGACGAGGCCAAAAGCTGTCCCTACATTTTGCTGATTGACAACACGATGTGGCGTTGTAAATATGAAAGAGGCCATAAAAGCTACAAATATAAAAGCGATTGACTGATACGTAATAGCTATTGCTGCAGAGCCAGCTGTAGCCATGAGATATAAACAAACAGCCAGCACGGCCGCTCCGAAAATTACGCCATATTTTGAACGCCCTCCTAGCTTTGAGATGATACGCCCACTTACAATCATGCCAACCATTCCAAAAATCGCTGGTATGGCCGCGATGAAGCCGACATTTTTTAAATCAAGACCATGCACTTTCATTAAATAGGTTGGCATCCAAGTATTTAAGCCCCAGTTTGCAATATTAATAAAGAAGAAAATAAGAAGTACACGCATTAAATACGTATTTTTTAATACTTTGCCAAAAGAGCCCTTCTCTTCTTTTTCCACTTTCTCCTCTGACGTAAAAGTGTGTGCATGTTTAGTACTCCATAATAGAGCAATCACAAAAATAAGTCCTAGACCAGAAATTAAGAAAAATACATTGCGCCAATCCATTACTAATAATAGAGGCGCACAAATAATAGGAGCGACAGCACCACCAATCATATTGGATGACATCATCGTCGTTTGAGCATTTGTACGTTGTTCTTTATGAAAATAAATAGAAATTGCTTTCGTACTTGCTGCAGGATATCCACCTTCCCCAATACCAAATAAAAAACGAATGAAGAGTAGTGAAGCGAGTGACCAAGCCAATCCCGTAAGTGCAGTAAAAACGGACCAAAAAATAACAGCACCAATTAACAATTTAATCGTTCCGTATTTATCCGTTAACCACCCACCAGGAATTTGCATAGCAGCATAGCCAAAGAAGAAGGCACTTAAAACAAATCCTAGTTCCGTAGCTGTTAAAGATAGGTCATTTCCAATATTGATTAAAGCTAGGCTAATAGCAGTTCGATCAATATATGAAACCATCCATCCAAAGAATAAAACGCCTAAAATCAAATGACTGCGGTTTTTTAGTTCGACATTCATACCTCCACCCCCTCAATAATTATCTAAATATTAAGAAAAATAAAGGACGAAATCATTAGAATATCTTACAATGTTTATAAAGTTTCATTAGAATAAATTCCGAAACGCAAGGAAAGGAGTCGAAATAACAGTGTTTCTAGAGAAGCATACAGAACTTATATTGAACGACGACAATTGTAGCTTTTATATTTATGGTGCAACAAAGGAATGGTCTTTATTTTATGGGCGACCTTGTGAAATACAACCTGATTTAAAAGGAGTACATTGGGATAAAAAACAGCAATGCTTCAGTGCAATGTTATACATACCGGAGCCAAATGAGTGCATTGTCCAAGGTATTATCTTTGGAGACTTTACAGATTATGATGAGAAATTTTTAGTTTGGCAGCTAGAAAAGACCTTTTATCAGAAAACCCTTATACGGCAACGTGAGCAAAAGTTAGCTATTATACAGCTCATGGGCGCTATGAACTCAACGTTGAAAATAAAAACGCTATTACAAACGATTATGGATTTTGCCATTTTAGCTATTCCAGTCATTGATCGTGGATTTTTAATGTTATTCAATCCTGAAATGGAGCGTTTATATACGGTAGCTAGTGCGGGTGTTACAGAGCGTATTTTTGATTACGCTCCTCAATTAGGCGAGGGAATGGCAGGCTATACATTTCAAACAGGTGTATCGGGCATTTACAACTACCAAGAAACATTAGAGATCATGAGCAATGTCACAAAGCTTAATCTAGACGCATTAATGGAAGCTGCACATTTGGGAAGAATCGAGAATAATACATCGATGGCTGTTCCGATTACCTTTCATGAAAGAAAGCTTGGTATTATGATTGTCCATCAATATACGAATAAACGTGCTTTTCAGCAAAGTGATTTAAGACTCCTAGAAAGCTTCGCTTCGCAGGCTGCAGTTGCTATAAGAAATGCGGAAGCTTACGAAGAAATAGAACGGTTAAATGCTTACTTTATAAAGCAGCATGACATTCATCAAATCTTTCTTAAACTTTCCCTGCAAAATGTGCAAGAGCTAAAAATCATTCAAACAACGAAGGAATTATTACAATTAGACGTTCAATATGTAAATTTAGCAGATCGTAAAACATTTTTACAGCTAGCAGAAATGAACAAGCTCTCAGCCATTAAAAAGGACCAATTAATTGATATCGGCTATGTCTTCCCTATTGGAAATGAAAAAGAAACATTCGGTTATTTAATTTTTCAGCAATTGGAGGAATTAACGAGTCAGCAACGTATGATTATTGAAAATGCGGCGATGAGCTTAACGTTAAAATCATTACAAATACAGGCAGCTGGACAAACGATTTTTAAAGAACGTTTTGAGCTTTTCCAACAACTTATTTCTGGACGCGCCCCCCTCGTTGATTCTCGTTATGATGAATTAGGACTTGATATTAAGAAACCAACATTCGTCGTAAAATTTAAGCTAAAACAATTTTCCCACAAAAATAGTATGCAATTTATTCAACATGTGCAGCAGTATTTCAAAGATCAACATTTTATATTTACAAAACGCGAAACGGTCGTTTGGACACTACAAGGAGATACAGCCTTTCGCCAAAAAATAAAACAACAATTAACGCAGGCCATCATTAGTTGGGTCCAGTTTTATCATCAACAGGTGGCAATAGGCATTGGAGATGTACATGATCACTTATTAATGGTCGCTCAAAGTGCAGAAGAAAGTAAACAAGCACTCCGACAAGCTCTGCGCCACACACAAAAAGAAGAGGCAGTAACCATTTTTGGTTATGAGGATTTAGGTATTAATCGACTGTTCAGCAAGCAAAGCGAAGAAGAGCTTGGACAATTTGTTCATGATATACTCGCTCCGTTATACAAGCTAAAGGATGAAACTTTACTGACAACACTTCGTTGTTACACTCATCAAGATCGTTCCATTTCGAAAACGGCTTCCACCTTACACATTCACCAAAATACGCTATATCATCGACTCGAAAAAATCGAGCAATTGTTAAATAGAGATCTACACAACCCAGCACATTATTTAGAAATTCATTTAGCCTTGCATTTAAGTGAGTGACTTTAACTTCTTCCAGCGATCAAAATCCCCATCAAAAAAAGATGCATCGCAAAGTAATTTTGCAATGCATCTTTTTTGGGATCGGCCGAACGAATACTTCCGTCTAAGTAATACTGCTAGTGCGACCAATGCATTTCATCATGCTGGTAGCACTGACTCTACGATAGCTACATCGGCCATTAGCATTTCTTTCAAACGAGCTTTCGCACGGAATAAACGAGATTTCACAGTACCAATTGAAACTTTCATAATTGTAGAGATTTCAGCAAGTGAATATTGGTCTATGTAGAAATACCATAAAGTTTTACGATAGATTCCATCTAGTTGGCCCATTTTATCCTGTACTAATTGAGTAACAATATCTTTTTCAATTTTTTCTTCAGTTGAAATGTCATTATCGGGAACCAAATCTAATATCGGTACGTCTAATGTTTCAGGTTGGTTCATCATGTATTTACTACGTCGTGTTGTTTTACGATAGCGATCTCTAAATGTATTCATTGTAATTGTTGTAAGCCAAGCTTTAATATGCTCCACCTCGGCAACGCTATTCTCATAGCGTACAACCTTTACCCATACTTCTTGCATTAAATCTTCAGCTTCTACAGTATTGCGAGTAAGTTTTAAACATAAGTGGTATATGTAACGATTAAATTCCTCATATACGCCTTCTAATTTTTCATTCATTTTGTATTCCTCCGCTTCTTGTTCTTGCTTCTATATACATTCTCGCAAAATAATGTATTACACTCTATCGTATTGGCTTTCAATTACATTACAATCATGTAAGCTTAAATCCTTTCACTTGTAATATTCGTAAATAATGTTTTATTACAATACTTAATTTGCGGAGGAAAGCTACATAGCGCGCTCCTTCTACTTTGTTTTTATTGCACCTCCAATAACACTTCCTTATATTACCTATTTAAAGATTCTGAAATCAAAGCATTTTTGTCTAATCAAATTCAAAAAAATGTTATATGATAAATGAAATATAATAGAAGGAGTTGGCTAATGATGATCTTCTCACCATTATTTGAACACGATGTACCTGAAGTGATTCTCCCTTAACGGAGAATCATCATTTCTCCGTTAAGGACAAGCATTGTCTACAGATAACGGAGGGGAAAACATGAAAAAAACCTTATTAGGTTCCTTATATTTATCACTTGCTGCTAGTATTTGGGGCGGCATGTATGTAGTAGTTAAAGTAGTTGTCGATACTATACCACCTTTAGAATTAGTATGGCTGCGCTATATGATTGCCATCATCGCTTTGTTCATCATTGGCACAATGACAAAACAATCATGGCGAATTGACAAACGGGACTGGCTGTTAATCTTTATGATTGGGCTCATCGGAAATACAATTTCTATCGTTGCTCAAGAAATAGGTACTATGCTATCTACTGCTCAAATGGGCGCCATCATTACAGCAACGACACCGGCATTTATGGTTGTATTTGCGAGATTCATTTTAAAAGAAAAAATTACGTTAAAAAAAGCTGTTTCTATTATTCTAGCGACATTCGGTGTCTACATGATCGTAGGCAGTGCACATATCGATTCCTCCCATCAATTAGGTGGGGTTGCTCTACTAATCGCTGCCCTCACCTGGTCATTAATGTCCGTTCTTATTAAACGGGTACCGGAGCAGTATTCACCAATCGTTGTCACAAGCTACGGAACACTTGTCGCTATCATTGTTTTAACACCTTTAGCCATTCCACGATTAATAAATTTAGACTTCCACGCTATGGCAGAACCATCCATCTGGGGTGGTCTACTCTACTTAGGCGTTATCTCTACAGCGTGCGGCTTCTTACTGTGGAATCGCGGATTACAGATGCTCAATGCCGCAAGTGGCGGTCTATTTTTCTTCTTTCAACCAATCGTCGGCACCTTCCTAGGATGGCTATTACTAGGCGAACAAATCGGCGTATCCTTTTGGGTTGGCACTGTATTAATCTTTAGTGGCGTACTATTGGTTATTCGCGAATAAGCATATGAAAAGCTGAATGATATTTCTCATTCAGCTTTTTATTAGAATTTATTTTCTTACTTAATGAAGTTCAACAACACCCTGTCGCTTTCGAACATAAAACCTCTATTGCCCCAGGCCTTCATGTTATGTAACCCCTACTTCTTCAAATACCTCGTACAGGAAGCATTATATTTAAAACTATGAAAATAGCGTAAAAAAGATCGCCTTGTTGTTGGGTGATCTTCTTTAATTCGTTAGCTAATCAACATTTCAGCGTCAATTTCTTTTCCATATAAGAAAAAATCTTCCCCTGCTAAGAGTAGGCTTGAATACTAGAATAAAATAGTAGTCTCTTTACATTTCCTCCCTCCAACTACTGTTACAGGTTAAACTCAAAATCAGTTTAAAAAAGTTAACAAAGGTGTAGAGAGTCTACGAAAATTGTAGACTCTCATTTTTAATACTCAGCACCTAATGTATGATTTAAAGTCACCTTTTTACCACAATTGCTAAAGCTTAAAAAACCGATTCTAAAGTGCTGGTGGTTTACTAATTAAAATGGTTATTTATCCTAACTACTTGGTTACTAACAAATAAATTGTAATCGTGTTATAACAATTTTCTTTGGATAATCATATATTTGATCTAGGTTTGCTTTTCCACCGTGTTAATAAAAGAGCCATGTTACCCAATAGTATAAAATGACTAATGTAAAGATGACTGTAGGAGGAATCACGATGATAGTAACTTTAATGTATTCCCACCATGTGATTTTCACCTTACCGTTCCTTACGATGTGCATCCACATTAGTGTTGCAAGGGTACCCATAGGAAGTAGCAGTGCACCTATGTCACTTCCAATAATGTTTGCTAAATAGGCGACTTTCAAGGAAATAGGGTCAAGCCCCATATTGGTTAACGTAATAGTTCCTACCATAAGCGCTGGATGGTTATTAAAGATATTGGAAAGCACTGAAAGTAATCCGCCCATTAAGACACTCGTATTGAGTAGGTTTTCCGAAACCAATGGACGCATAAATTGAATTAACCATTCCGTTAAGCCAATATTATTGAGACCATAGATGATGACGTACATACCAAATGCAAAAACGATAATATACCAAGGTGTTTTTTTCAACATATCACCTGGTGGTATTTTTAAATAAGCCCATCTCCATCCTAAAAGAACGAGAGATCCAATTACCGCCACAACAGAAACTGGAATTCCTAAAAACGAGGCAAGGAACAGACTTATCCGAACGCCAAATACAAATAGAAGTACGTTTAGCATAAACCTAGTACGCTTTTTCTTCGAATCTCCTAGAGCAGTTTGTTTAAGTGGATGATAAGAAGGCAGTGACATCCCTGTTACATTTGTCGGAACAGTTTTAGGTATGTTTTTTTTGAAATATAAAAACAGTAAACCAGCAAGTAGTAATAAACCCATTGTTGCAGGAACAAACATCATTGCTGTATGTGAATACAAACTCATATCGACAATTTTTAATGCAATTAAATTTACGATGTTACTTACCCCGATTGGAGCACTGGATGCTGTTGCAATTAAACCTCCAGAAAGTAAATATGGAATCTTTTGATGATTTTCTAATCCCATATTGTTTAATAACATAATTAGAATTGGTATTGCGATTAAAATACTACCGTCATTATTCACGAAGAGTGTCATGAGAAAGCATAAGAGATTGACATACCAGAATAATCGAATGCCAGATCCATTTGCTTTCTCAGCAAGCAGCTCTGCAACCCAGTTAAAGAACCCAAAGCTTTCTAATACAATCGCCATAACAATTGTAGCTATAATGGTAATCGCAGCATCACTGATAGTTTGTATAATCGTGAAAAGATCTGTCATGGTCACACTACCGCAAAGTATTACTATAATCGCACCTACCAATGCAGGAATAGCCTCATTCATATTTCTAGGTCTCCAAAAAATGAAACCAAGAGTAACTAAAAAGGTCAGTATCGTTATTATTTCGAATGTTTGCATAGTATTTTCACCTTCATGCAGTATTATTTAATTCTGAAAATAACTTGTTATTAAAATAATAGGCCCTTACCTCTCATTCATTAGGTTAGCGATGCTGTCATAGTATAAATATGTAAAAAGTTAAAACTCCTTTAGTTTTACACCTATTTTCTCTAATATTTATAGTAAATTACTCAAATATTAAAATAGTATTCTGTAAAGAATAGACAAGATTTACTGTTGTGGTGTTGAAAGCGAATATAAAAAAAATCATGAGTTAGATCTGATCTCATGCCACGTATTTTCCAAAAAAACTTTGGTTAAAGAGATTTCTACAATAGTAGTTAGATTCTTAATTTCAACCGAGCAAAATAGTTCATTTTAAACGATCAGAGATGTTTATCCGAATAGGATGAACGCTTTTTTTATTGATAAAGAAACTATAAAGTAGTTGACCTATAGGAGTGATGCGCTTTAGCACCGTAAAGCCATTAAAAAATTCGGACATAAAAGCAATTTCCAATGAATAAGTTGAGATGATTGGTTTGTTGCGATTATGGTTTTGGAATTAGAACCGTTACTTTTACAAGTTACAAGTCTCGCACATGTAATTAGAGGAGATACCAGGTGCATTATCGACACCCGTTTGTTCCTTAGCGACACTAATGTCGATGTTCATTTTCAATAACACGGGAAATTAATTAAATTAGCTTAATGATTAATTTAATTAGTTAGGATTTGTGGATATTTTAGTACTTGAAAAGAAAGGGAGGTAAATTTGATTATGTTGCAAAATCTAAATAAAGAAATTGTTGTAATTGAACTCTCGGGACGAAAGATATTAAAAGGTTCAGTGATTGATTCGAGTAGTGACATTATGGTGATATATAATGGAAATATGTTTGTCTATATACCAATAGACCATATTCAAACTTTAGAAATAGATTATGACAATGAAGATAATGTTCAACAACCTTCAGAAAGACCGACATTTAATTCTCAAGTGTCTAATAAAGACCTAACTCTTACAAATATACTTTCACAAGCAAAAGGAATACATGTGGAGATTTCTGTAACAAAAAACTTAGCGCTACATGGAGTTATAACGTCTGTTATGAATGATTATTTTGTATTTGAGTCTCCCATTTACAAAACAATGTTCATTTTAACAAAACATTTAAAGTGGCTCGTACCATATTCTAAGGATCAACTTCCTTACGGACTAAGTGAAAATGAATTTTTAAGTCTATCAGCTATTAAGAATCAGTCCCTAAACAATACATTTGAGTCTCAAATTAACCAACTTAGAAATCAACTTGTTGTATTAAATCTTGGAAAAGATTTTTCCCATATAGGTAGAGTAATAAACGTAAATGATCAAATTATTGAGATACAAAATGGAAAATCGAGTTCAACTTATTTTAACCTTTCACATATTCAAACTGTTCATCAAGTATAAGATCTATATATTCAGAAAAGGAGGTTTTTCTAAGTCTCCTTTTCTGATTATTTTTTGTTAAAACGCCCCCTACTATGCAATGTAAACCACAATTAAGACTTGATTCTGAATAGAGAAATTGTTTTTAGTTCCTTTTATCGAAGTAACTGGGGCTTTGATTTAGGAAAGATTGAAACTATTTGTTGAAGTTTTAGCACTAATCGGCTTTGTGCTTAGGTCTGTAGATATTCTTTGCACGAAAGCGTAGCGTCAGTAGCACAATGTAGAGTTGAAACACCTATATATTTCGATTCATCTTCAGTCATAAGTAAAAGCTGAACTAATTATTAGTTCAGCTCTAAATCATTTATTAAAATGTCACATATTATATAAGACATTCCGTTTTATGGATGTATTATAGTTGAATAGGCATACCTCAGTTTAATCTATAGAATGAGCATAAGAGAGGACGTGTCCGAAATGAGTCAAAAAAGTACAGGCAAAATCCGGCACCAACACATATTGTACACGGATTGAGGCTCTGAAATATACAAGTGAAGCTTTTGACCAGCGCTATAGAAATACGAAATGATTCCGTCATTTAGCCGAAAAGAATGTCCATATGACAATGCGTGCATCGAATCATTTCGTAATCGAACTATCCAACATTCCTATTGGCCGCCTTATGTTTTATAAGTCTATAAAACCGTCATCTTCTTCTATTTCTAGTATTTCTTCCTCTATCATTCGCCGCATTTTCATTCTTTGATTTATTGTTATTGTCTGTCATCTTGTTAGAACTTTCATTACTATCATCTTTATTTTTATCTTCATTTTTATTTTCATTTGTATTTTCTTGATTTTTCTTTCCTTCATTAGCTTTTTCACTAGTTGTTCCTAAACTAATATTGCGGACATGATACATTGCCAGACGAATAATTTCTTCTTTAGAGAAGATAGAAATATAATCGTCCGTAACTTCATCCATTATGCCTTCTAACATTTCTGGACCACCACGATTCACTTTAACCCAATGATGTCGTAGACTACTTACTACTGTTTTAAAATCAGATGCAAGTAGGTACGAGTCTGTTGCAGGATCTTCAACACTAAATTCCATCCCATCTCTTGAATTTAGCGTAATGCTTTTAATATGCTGTGTTTTGTAATAAACAATCCCATCTTTTTCTGTTAATAATACAAAATGATCGTCTTCAGCAGCCATTAACTTCCCTATACGTGATTCAGGTCCTCCCCTATCCACTCTTATAACTTTATTCATTAACGTAAGCAGAAGATCTTTATTCATTCTTTTAGCCTCCTAATAGTATTGTCTTGTTATCTATATGTGTACTTGAATAATAAACCTATGTAAAATGCCCATCTAGGTAAAAATATAACATCTGATCTGGGTTCTAGATCTGAGTCAATAAAGACAAAGTACAAAGATAACCGTATTTACTTTACCTATTAAATTGTCACAAAACTTTTTACCTTCTATCGCCTTATTGTGCATAATAAAAGCCACACCCAATTGGATGTGACTTAAGTTTAAGATTTTTACTAATTTCATGTTGAAGGAATCTATTGCATTAGGAAATGTTCTATCCCCTGTAGTAATTCTCATATAGAGACTATACTATCATCTCTTGATTAGAATACTTGCGCAAATACATAAAAATTAAAGATTTGAATTATTTTTTTGAAGAGTAACTTAAACCATTACTCATCCCAGAGGTGGCACACTTTGTGTAACTGGCGTTTCACTTACGTTACAAAAAACATCCTTAGCTGGCGTATTGCTCTCGCTTGCATGAAGAGGCATTATTTAAAATATGGTCGCAAAGTATTTACACCACAAAAAAAGCATATCCTCATTGGAATATGCCTTCATATTTGTTTATTAAAGTTCTTTTTAATTAATTTATTATTGTTTTTAGCAACTTCTATTACACAAATCATACATAATGCTAAAAACAATAGAGACCACTCTATTTTTTCATATAAGAAAAGCGAATAGATAACAGCAATTACACTGTAACATAATATAATGCTAGCAATAACTATTCCTTTTTTATTCACGTTATTATCATAAACTGGACGTCTTTTATGTGGTGTTTCTTCCATAATAAATTCTCCCTCTTATGTTTTATGTATTCTTCAACTTTGCTGAAACTCCTGGGCCATAAAACAATACTTACCTTTATCTGTCAACGTTACTTTCACATACCCAAGTTTATCTTCATCTGAATAGTCTTCTCCATGTATATACCCGAAGCTTTTCAACATAAATGCCCCTTGTATTTCTTCTTTCAGTATATCTTTAGTTTTCTTCGTAAAAAGAATTTCTGTTCTTCCATTTTTAACTTCTTCTAAAATTACCACCTCAACATTATTCATCTCAAAAATTTTAACACCTCAAAACACCTATATATACAATAGCACAAATGGCATTTATTGTAATGATCCATTTAGCAGTCGAATACTATCATCACAATATATAATTCATTTGCTGTTTCTGTAGGTTGATGATAACTGAATACTATATTGTTAACTTCGTGACTTTTTGCATTTTTAATGGCATCATTCACTTTCTTTTCTAATCCCAAAAGATCCTCTGATTCATAAAATTTAACCTCCAATAATCCACCTCATCTTTCTAATCTAATAAAATGATATGTGCGGATGATTTACTAAATTCATGATCATGTTCTAAAGGAGTTAGAGGAAAAATCTGTTTCGGTATTCAGCCAAACTTTGCAGGCTAGTGGGGATACAAAGTAGTGCTATAAAATCTATAGGATTGGGGGCAATTACAATATCTTTAATTATCCCTGTTTTTATTATATAAAATAAAAAACCGCCAACTTGATAGCTGGCGTTAACATATTGTGGCTGAATCCTATGTGAATGATTCAATAGTTCAGGGAGAGACTCAACAATCAGTTTATTTTCCTAGCTTTTCATCCTTGATTGGCAAGTCACATTGTAAAATATCTTGAAGGACTATTTTTAGCTGCATATACTGTTGTTCTGAAATGTTCGTTTGCTTCATTACTTGACGTGACACTTCAGGTAGCTTTTGGCGTACTTCAATTCCTGCTTTTGTTAAATAGATTTTCATTTGTCGCTCATCTTCCTTAGAACGCTCACGACAGACGTAGCCTGTTACCTCTAACTTTTTTAGTACTGGTGTTAATGTACCAGAATCTAAAAATAAACGTTGTCCCAATTCCTTCACCGTAATTTGCTCATCATCCTCTAAGGCTAGTAGGGCAATATAACCTGTATAAGTTAAATCGTATGGCTTTAATAACGATGTATATTGTCGAATGATTTCCTTTGAAGTTGCATACAAAAGAAAGCATAGTTGATTATCTAAATGATTCGGCATAGGAACCCCCTCTTTAAGTACTTCTAATACTATTAATACTAAAAATAAAGTTTCTACTTGTCAAACACAATTGAATTGTGTACAATCGATTTTGTAAAATTAAATTGTGCACAACCTAATTATTAAGTGCCGCAGAATAGGAGTTTTATCTAATGAAAGAATTATATACAACAACAATGATTAATGACGGTGGCCGTAATGGTAAATCGTATGCAGAGGATCAATCATTATCATTAAATATTGCACCACCTGGCTCGAAATTAGAGGATGTTACAAACCCCGAACAACTATTTGCAGCAGGTTATAGCGCTTGCTTTAATAGCGCTTTAGATTTAATTAAACGTCAAAAGAAAATCCGAGGAGCATCAACAATTAAAGCAACGGTTAAACTAATGGAGCAAGCCTCATTTGACTACGTGCTTGCTGTTGACATTGAAGGACATATTGAAGGCTTATCAATTGAAGAAGCTCAACAATTATTAGAGTTTACACATACTGTTTGTCCATATTCAAAAGCGACAATGGGCAATATCAACGTAACAATTAAAGCGATTTAATTTATTTTAGTAAAAGAGGGAAATAATATGACAACAACTACACCAGTAAAACAAATTATGCACGAGCGTAAATCGGTTCGTAAATACAATGCTAACGCAACGATTTCTCGTGAAACGATTATGCAACTATTACAAAATGCAACTTCATCCCCATCTTCAAGTAATATGCAGCCATGGCGCTTTATCGTCATCGATGATAAAGAAATCCAAAAAAACATTAATATTTTTTCATTTAATCAAGAACAAATCGAAACAGCATCTGCCATTATCGCTGTCATTGGAGATACAGAAATGTATCTAAATTCAGAGGAAATTTATGCAGAAAATGTTGAGCTAGGCTATATGCCTGAAGAAATTGCAAGTAAGCTTGCACAGGACTCACTAGCAATGTATGGTGCGCTTCCAAAAGAGGCGCTACTAAATATCGTTCACTTTGATGCAGGTTTAATTTCAATGCAAATTATGCTATTAGCGAAGGAAATGGGCTATGATACAGTCGCAATGGGTGGCTTCGACAAATCAAAATTTGCTGAATATATGGAATTACCATCGAACGAAGTGCCTATTTTATTACTAGCGATTGGCGAGGCAGCTGGACCAGCTTATGGTTCTTCACGTCTTCCAATTGAGCGCCTTGTACGCTTCAATAAATAATTTATCGGTTGTACAATCGATTTTAGCAATGTCCTTGAATGCATTTGGAGGACATTGCTTTTTTATAACTAGAAAAGAACAGTGAAGAAAGTATGTGAGTGACAAGCATCCAGCAAGACATTTACAGGCAGTAGGCAATTGGGCTAAATATGGCGGAAACCATTGCTATAGCAAGAATCTCCAACCATATTATGCTATACTATTTCTATTATCGAAATATTTGAAAAGAGGGATGCTAGATGACAAATGTACAGCAGTTAGATGCGTATTTCACAGAACATCGCGAGGCACACTTAAATGAATTAAATGAATTTTTACGTATTCCAAGTATTAGTTCTTTATCTGAACATAAGGGCGATATACAAAATGCCGCAGAGTGGCTAGCGAACGCATTTAAAAAGCTAAATCTTGAGAACATCTCTATTACGCAAACTGCAGGTCACCCTGTTGTTTATGCTGATTGGTTACACGCCGAGGGTAAACCAACTATTCTAGTTTATGGCCATTATGATGTACAGCCTGTTGACCCATTAAATTTATGGGAAACAGAGCCATTCAACCCTACGATTCGTGACAACAAATTGTTTGCTCGCGGTGCTAGTGACGATAAAGGACAAGTGTTTATGCACTTGAAAATGATTGAAGCTTTATTTGCGACAACAGGTACTTTACCAGTGAACGTGAAATTCATCTATGAAGGTGAAGAAGAGATTGGTAGTCCTAACCTTCCTGCCTATGTTGAAGAACATAAAGAGAAACTAGCCGCTGACTTAATTTTGATTTCTGATACAGGTTTATATGGTCCTGGTAAGCCTGCTGTATGCTATGGATTACGTGGCTTAACAGGGGTTCAAATTGATGTTCGTGGTGCTAAAGGTGACCTTCACTCTGGTCTATACGGTGGCGGTGTACAAAACGCTATTCATGCGTTAGCTGACATTTTAGCCTCTTTCCGTGATGAGCATGGAACAATTCAAGTGGAAGGCTTCTACGACAACGTTTTACCACTAACGGAAGAAGAACGCGAAGCTTACCGTGCACTTGGTTTTGATGAAGAATCCGTGAAGGAAGAAGTCGGCGTGAAGGAATTATTCGGTGAAGCTGGTTATTCCTATTTAGAACGCACTTGGGCGCGCCCAACATTAGAGGTCAATGGTGTATTTGGTGGCTTCTCTGGCGAAGGCATTAAAACAGTGCTTCCTGCTGAGGCTAGCGCAAAAATCACATGCCGTCTTGTACCAAATCAAGAGCCAGATGAAATTGTAGCACGTTTAAAAGCACATATTGAAAAACATAAACCAACTGGCGTTGAAGTGACGATCTCTGAATTTGATAAAGGACGTCCATTCTTAACACCATTTGATCATCCATTTATTCAAGCTGCTGGTCGCTCATACGAAAAAGTATATAATGTACCAACTGCTTACACACGTGGCGGAGGATCCATCCCTATCGTCGCTGCCTTTGATGAAATTTTAGAATTACCAGTAGTGCTAATGGGCTTCGGCTTATCAAGTGAAAACTTCCATGCACCAAATGAGCACTTCCATTTAGAAAACTTCGATAAAGGATTACGTGTTTTAAGTGATTATTTATTTGAGGTTGCTGAATTACAAAAATAAAACAAAGAAATCCCCTCGTCTATTTTAACGAGGGGATTTTGCATATTATTCTCCAAAAATCGTAACGATATCTGCTGATTTTTTACGTTCTTTCCCTTTGGGTGCTTCATCAAAATAACCAACTTGTAGCATCGCAATTACGCGCTCACCCGGCTGAACCTTTAGAGCTTCACGGAATTTAGGGTTATCTAGGAACCCAGGTGTTTTCCAGCATGAGCCGATTCCTTTATCCCAAGCTAGCAATTGAATGTTTTGAATAAAAATACTTGCCGCTCCGAAATCTTCTAATCGCTCTTTTTGTCGTGCATCCTCTGGAACGATGACAAAAGCATAACCGCCTGGTAATGTGAATTTCGTCATTTGCTTCGCTAAATCTTCACTTGAAAGCTCCTGCCATTTCGGTATCGCTATATCACGCAATAAATTATGAAGAGCCGATAACTCATCACCACAAGCAACGACTAAACGCCAAGGCTCACGATTACCGTGATTCGGCGCCCATACCGCATCGTCAATAATAGCCATTAAATCTTCACGCTCTACTGGCTGACCATTAAATTTTTTAATAGAACGACGCTCAATAATAGCATCCCTTACAGATAAAACTTGTTCGCTCATATACTCATATCTCCTTCTATAACACTACAATATATTTATCAATTATGCCTCGGCATAATTGCGTCCGGAATCGGCTTTGTACTTGCACAAAGCCGATTCCGTGACATCCGCCGGAGGCTTTAACTTCTATCCCTCACATTATCACAAAATGATGAGCTTTAAAACTACTATCCCCTTAAGCAAAACTATCATCAATATGAATGTAATAATAAGTCATGCTTGGCGTATAGGCTGTTGAATCTTCATAAAAATAGGGTCGGTTAATACTATCTGAAGTGTGTGCATTAACATAAGGAATACCATTTTGAATACTAGTCACAATGACAGAATGGTCAACTCTCCCATCCCCTTGAAAATCATAAAAAATAATATCTCCAAGCTCTAATTCTTCGGCAGACTGAACCCGCCTACCCTTCAACCCAGTCGTTGAGCCTTCCAAATACCATCTAAGGGAATGTGCAACAGACCAGCTAAAGCTCCAATTCCCATGCTGAAGCCACCAACCTTTCCCTCTGTTTGGAGCCCCCCGCATAGGTGCTCCCCCAGCAAGTAAACATTGAGATATATAGTTCGTACAATCAACAGTGAAATTCGGAAACGCTGGATTACGCCTATTCCACCACAAGTTCGCATACTGCACAGCAGCCTGTCTGTTATACATTTTTACCACACTACCCCTCCTTATGTTCAACATATGTATAAAGAGATATTTCTATTAGCTAGGTCCTTATTCATAAAAATGTCGAAAGTGGTCTTATTTGGCACTATCTTTGCTAGTTTTTGCTACAATAAGGGTAAGGAATTATAAATATTTATTTTATGATCAGAAGGGATGTTGAATGTGAAGCAGCATGCTGAGAAAGAAATTATACAACCTACTCTTTTATGCGATAAAAAAGGCAATTTAAATCCAGCTGCCATCGGATTTGCACGCAAGCCTCTTATAAACAGCAATTTAAGTGGCCATATCATGCGCAAAAAGAAATGGAATTATTGGTGTGTCTACGGTGATGAGATCATCTTCTCAGCTACTATTAGTCATCTAGACTATGCAGCGGTCTGCTTCGTCTATTTCCTTGAATATGAAACACAGCGCTACTTTGAAAAAACAATTATAGTTCCATTGGGTGGAAAATTAAAAATGCCTACACAGGTGCTAGATTCAGTAACCTTCAAAAATAGTGAAATGATGATCGATATGACATATGTACAAAATGAAACCCATCTATCCGTTTCGATCCCAGACTTTGATGGAGATACTTTATGTGCAAAGCTTATCATTCAACATCCGCCTACAGACGAGTCATTGAATGTAGTCATCCCTTGGAACCGTAAAACATTCCAATTTACAGGGAAGCATCACACACTTCCTACTTCTGGTTTTGTGTCAATTGGTACTCGCCGCTTTACATTTTCTCCTGAGGAAAACTTCGCTGTACTAGAATACAGTCGTGGCGTTTGGCCGCGTCAATCCACATGGACTTGGGGAATGGCCTCACAACGAGTTCGAGGCAGACGAATCGGACTCAACTTAGGCGGTAAATGGACAGACGGAACTGGAATGACCGAAAATGCTGTTTTCGTTGAAGGCAAAATGACAAAAATACATGAAGATGTACTGTTTAATTATAATCAAGAGGATTTAATGCAACGGTGGAAAATTAAAACTAAATTCACTAACCAAGTTTCATTAACATTCTCCCCATTCTACGAGCGTGTTGCCGTCACAAAAGCTGGCCTCGTAAAATCTGAAGTACACCAAATGTTTGGCTACTACGACGGTACCGTATTACTAGACAACGGCGAAACACTTGTCATCAAGCAAATGTTAGGCAGTATCGAAGAGAATCGCGTTAAGTGGTAATAACTCTATTCTTTTCATATGGGGATTTAACGCACTGAATTGCGCTCCCTCAGCGCGTTAAATCCGAAAAGTCTATGAATAAAGGCTTTCTGCGGATTTTCGTGGGGCTATCTATGAGTTTTGACGGGCTTTTCGTCGATTTGCGGCGGGGCTTTCCAGGATTTTGATGGCTCTATCCACGTTTTTGTTGGTTCTATCCACTTTTTCGGCGGGGCTTTCCACGTTTTTGATGGTTCTATCCGCGGTTTTGATGGTTCTATCCACGGTTTTGTTGGTTCTATCCACGTTTTCGGCGAGTCTATCCGCGGTTTTGATGGTTCTATCCACGTTTTCGGCGAGTCTATCCACGACTTGATGGTTCTATCCACGTTTTCGGCGA